>CBETNY010000047.1:0-8532 GCA_965537275.1 uncultured bacterium
TGGATGTCAACGCATATCACGAAAATAAGCAACCATCGAAACCCGATACGGAGGAAGACAAACCCCTTTCGGCAGCGGCTGAAAAATCATTGGAAGATGCTGTTTTTACCCACTTGCATGTTCATACGCAATTTTCGATTTTGGATGGGTTATCAAAAATTCCGCCCTTGGTTAAAAAAGCCAAGGAAGATGGAATGAAAGCTGTAGCCATCACCGATCATGGAAATATGTTCGGTGTAAAAGCCTTTCACGTGGAAGCCACAAAAGCCGGTATCAAGCCTATTTTAGGGTGTGAGGTGTATGTGGCACGGCGGGGGCGTCATATGAAAGAGAATAAGCTGGATGCTTCAGGATGGCATTTGGTGTTACTGGCAAAAAACCGAAAAGGCTATGAGAACCTTATGCGTTTGGTTTCGGATGCCTGGACCGAAGGTTACTATTATAAACCGCGAATCGATAAGGAACTCCTTCATGAATACCACGAAGGATTAATTGCTCTTTCGGCTTGCCTGGGAGGCGAAATTCCCGATAAAATTGTCCATGAAGGAATCGATAAGGCTGAAGAGGCCCTGCAAAGTTATCTTGATATTTTTGGAGAGGATTTTTATCTGGAGTTACAACGTCACCAAAGTGGTGATCCTGAAATGGATCGTAAAGTTTATGAAGACCAGGTATTTGTGAATACGCAATTGCTTAAATTTTCAAAACAATACGGCGTGAAGGTGGTGGCAACCAACGATGCTCATTTTATTGATGCGGAAGATGCAGGTGCCCACGACCGGCTGCTTTGCATCGGATCGGCCAGCTATTTGGATGAAACCAACCGATTGCGTTATACGCAACAGGAGTGGTTTAAAACCCAACAGGAAATGAAAGCTTTGTTTGCCGATGTGCCTGAAGCCATTGTCAATACCGAAGAAATTGCCGATAAGGTTGAGGAATATTCCCTTAACCGAAAACCCATCATGCCTGAATTCGCTTTGCCTGAGCCGTTTCAAAATGCCGACGACTACCTGCGCCACATTACCTACGAGGGGGCCAAAGAACGTTACCCTCAGCTGGATGATGCCGTGCGCGAACGTATCGATTTTGAACTTGAAACCATTCGCAGTATGGGTTTCCCGGGATATTTCTTAATTGTCTGGGACTTTTTGAAAGCAGCCCGTGAAATGGGGGTGGTGGTGGGCCCCGGACGGGGAAGTGCTGCCGGTTCGGTGGTGGCGTACTGCTTGCAAATTACCCAAATTGATCCCATAAAATATCAGTTGCTTTTTGAACGTTTCTTGAATCCTGACAGGATTTCAATGCCTGATATCGATATTGATTTTGATGATGATGGCCGCGAACGTATCCTCCATTGGGTTTCTCAGAAATACGGAAAAGAACGTGTGGCGCACTTGATAACCTTTGGAACCATGGCTGCCAAGTCGGCTATTCGTGATGTAGCCCGTGTGCAGCGTTTGCCCTTGTTTGAAGCCGATCGACTCGCCAAATTGATTCCCGAAAAGCCCGGCGTCTCATTGCAAGATGCCATTAAGGAGGTGCCCGAATTAAAACAGGAACTCGAAAAGGGTCGACCCGAAATATCCTCTGTGATAAAAAATGCCTTGACGCTGGAAGGTTCTGTACGGAATACCGGTACCCATGCCTGTGGGATCATCATTGCGCGTGACCGGCTCGATAAATATGTGCCTGTTTCCACCGTCAAAGAATCTGTCCTGGAATATGCCACGCAATACGATGGTAAATATGTTGAGGATGTCGGGTTACTCAAAATGGACTTCCTCGGATTGAAAACACTCTCCATTATCAAAGAAGCGGTCGAAAACATCCAGCTTTCCAAAGGGAAATTCATTGATATTAATCATGTTCCCCTGGATGATGAGCCCACCTATCAACTTTATAGCCGGGGCGAAACCACCGGATTGTTTCAGTTTGAGTCGGATGGTATGAAAAAATATCTTCAGGAACTGAAACCATCACGTTTCGAAGATTTGATTGCCATGAATGCGCTGTATCGTCCGGGTCCCATGCAATACATCCCATCGTTTATTAAACGAAAACATGGCGAAGAGGAGATAAAATACGATGTCCCCATCATGGAGGAGATCCTAAAGGAAACATACGGAATAACCGTTTATCAGGAGCAGGTGATGTTGCTTTCGCGATTGATGGCCGGATTTTCACGTGGTCAATCCGACTCGCTTCGTAAAGCAATGGGTAAGAAAAAGTTAGCTGAAATGGCTAAGCTCAAAGTAGAGTATTTAAAGGGCTGCGAAAAAAATGGCATTGCAAAAGAAACGGCCGAAAAAATATGGAAAGACTGGGAAGAGTTTGCCAAATATGCCTTCAATAAGTCACATGCTACCTGTTACTCCTATGTTTCGTATCAAACAGCCTATTTAAAAGCTCATTATCCGGCTGAGTTTATGGCAGCGGTGTTAAGCCGGAACCTGAATGCCATCGATAAAATCACCTTCTTTATCAAAGAGGCCAAACGCATGGGGATTCCTGTGATGGGGCCGGATATCAATGAGAGTTCTCGAAATTTTACGGTGAATCAAGCGGGGGCAATCCGGTTTGGATTGGCTGCCATTAAAGGGGTAGGCTCTAGTGCAGTGGAAGATATCATTGCCGAGCGGAAAGAGAATGGCCCTTTTAAGAGTATTTTCGATTTGGTAAGACGGGTGAATTTGAAATCGGTGAACAGACGAAGCCTTGAAGCCCTGGCCAAAGCCGGTGCCTTCGATGCTTTTACCGAGATGCACCGGGCCCAATATTTTCAAAAAGACAACGAAAACAGCCCCGAATTCCTTGAGAAAATCGTGAAATTCGGCGCCAAATTCCAGGAAAAGAAAAATTCTACCCAGGTTTCCCTTTTTGGTGACGATACGGATGTTGAAGTGGCTGACCCTATTGCTCCGGCCTGTAATCCGTGGCCTCTGCCTGTGCAGCTGAAACACGAAAAGGAAGTTACCGGTTTTTATATCTCCGGTCATCCGTTGGATCCCTTCGAAACAAGCATGCGATATGTTTGTAATACGGACATTACAAGTTTGCGAAACAACATGGCCGATTTTAAAAATAAAGAGGTCTATTTTGCCGGAATGGTTACCCAGGCGAGTCAGAAAACCACCAAAAACGGAGCCTTCTTCGGCGTGTTTTCGCTGGAGGACTTTACCGGAAATATGGATTTAAGACTCTTCTCTGAAAATTATTTGCGACATAAACATTTACTGGTGGTGGGAAATATTTTATTTCTGAAAGCCCGTGTAGAAGCCAGTCGGTGGGACGAAAATAACCTGAACCTGAATATAAGCCAGGTGATGCTGTTGGAAGATGCCATGAACAAATTGATAAAAAAACTTATCCTAATCATGAAACCGGAAGAGGTGACCGATGAGCTTATTGATGAGATGGTTTCCATGGTTACCGAGTTTCCGGGGGAAACCGATTTGCATATTTCGTTAAAAGAAAAAGGGAATAAACGATCCATGGTGTTGCGTTCAAAAAACAGCCAGGTGGATGCCCGTTTATTTCTCAACCATTTAAACCGCTTAAAAGGAGTAGAATTCAGGGTGGGACGTTAATTTTTTGTGAAATTGGATTCCTGATGACTTGCCGGTCGGTTGGTTACAAATTCTTATTTATCTTTGCAACCTTAAATTTAAAAATAAAGAAAATGGCTTTAGAATTAACAGATGCAAACTTTGATGCTTTGGTACTTCATTCGGATAAACCTGTGATTGTCGATTTTTGGGCAGTTTGGTGTGGCCCTTGCCGGGTGATTGGCCCGATTGTTCAGGAAATTGGTGAGGAGTACAGCGACCAGGTTTTAGTGGGTAAATTGGATGTGGATCACAATCCGGCCATTGCCCGTCGATATGGCATTCGAAATATTCCAACACTCCTGTTTTTTAAAAATGGAGAGGTTGTTGACAAACAGGTAGGCTCGGTACCAAAACAAGTTTTGGTAAATAAATTAGAGCAATACCTGTAAGAGAATTGGAAGAATTGATTTGATAACCGTCTCAACTTGTTGAGGCGGTTTTTTTATATCCCTTTCCATAGTCAGTAAACCAAATGATTTGGAATTTTCTAAGGAAATTTTATCATATACTGCGTTATCTTTAATTCTGGTAACAAAACCGGTACATGCTTTTGTGAACTTTTTTAAATGTATTGTAGTCATTTTAGCCCTTATCAAAAACATAAATTTTGTTTGAACTAAACTTGAGTCTATTTAACAAAATATGATCATGGGTTGCTGCACTTGAAAACTAAACCATCTTTGGTACAGTTTCTTCAACATTGATTACGGTATGAAGCTTTATTCCTCCTTTTTTCTTGCCGTTTTGTTGGTTCCGTCCAACACATTTTAAAATATCATTGAATAAACTAATCGTGGAGCTATCAATTATTTCTATCTGTTTGTTTATCACATCCTTAATTCTGCTGTCCGAGATAAAGTGACCATATTGTTTGAGCAGTTTATTATAAATATCACCAAAAACATCCGCATCCCGCCGCTTATTTGCATCAGACAATGTGCTTTTCTTTGGGATATGATTTAATTGAAAATGTTTGGTTTTACCTGCTAAGCCAAGCATAGCCCCGCTTACTTCTCGAAGTGATGTGCATTTGGCAAAGGAACAGAACAACATGCTTATCAAATGATCTTTGGTCTTAAATTTCTTGACATAGCGGTCTGAATTGTGCTTGTTTGCACTTTTTGAAATAATATTGGAATCAATTAAAGAAATCAGCTGTCCGAAAACCGAGGTGCCAAAAAAATGTGTACTTTTATCCATATTTGTAATTTAATTTGTGGTGAATCAAAATTACAAAAAAGAGTTGGGATGACTTCACTGTCTCCCTTCTCTTATTTTTTTATCGGACAACAGTGAATTTATATTTTAATTGGTGAAGATTTTACTTGCCTTTGCGGCATTTTTACACGCATACGGTTATCTATCATGAATCGATTGGGGTTGTATTCCAATAGAACAAAAGTAGAAAAATTTAAAAATAGTTATTCCGATAACGGAAAATCTCCACAAATGTATAGGAATATCCGGTACGATTCATTTCAATGAATCATGATGGTGATGAACAATTATTTTTTTTGTAAAATTTATCAATCTGTTATAGAGTGTCTTGGTGCCGAAAAGCTGACTTTGGCATTTGTATGGCATAGCAGTTGTAAGAAAAAAGACATAATTTATGAAATCAATAATTAAGAAAACCGACGAAGAGTCACCCAAAAAGGTGAAAAAGTACTTTAGATGTAAACGTTGTGGATATGTAACGATTATTAAAAATACTTACTGTCCCATATGTGCAAAGGAAGGTGTAAAAATAAAAGTAGAATAATGAAAACAAAGAGTTTGGAAATAAATCAGAAGTTCTCGATTGAAGAGTTGGCCCAGGCCGGTTTGAGAAAAAGAGATGTTAAAGAACTCACGGCAAAGATTTTTGTAAAGGACGATAAAGTTTATTTTTTTGATGAAACAGACAATAAACAATACCGTCTTTACTCTGTTATTCACAAGCGATCCTTTTTCCTTTAATCGGGTATTTATACCCAAACAAGCCCGCCATCAAAAACCTTGCGAAGTGCCTTTCGCGAGGTTTTTTTAGTTTTTGAATAAAAATGAATTGAAACAGATTGAAATAAAAAAAGCCGCTAAAAGCGGCTTTTTTAGTAGCGGGGGCCAGATTCGAACTGACGACCTTTGGGTTATGAGCCCAACGAGCTGCCACTGCTCCACCCCGCAATATATTTTTTACTAAATTTATTTATAAGAGACCGTTAAAACAGGTCAATTATTCATTTAGTGTATTGATAATCAGTATGTGATGAACGATTAAAATGCAAATCTCACAAAGCAGGTCCTTTATTTAATTTGCGAGTGCAAAGATATATTTTGTTTCTTTGCAAAACAAATAATTCTCAAAAAAAATTTATGGGGCATAAAGCAGGTTTTGTCAATATTATTGGTTACCCGAACGTTGGCAAATCGACACTCATGAACGCCATGGTGGGCGAACGTTTATCTATTATTACTTCAAAGGCTCAAACCACCCGGCATCGTATTATGGGGATGGTGAATGGTGATGATTTTCAGATTGTTTATTCCGATACCCCCGGAATTGTGCGCGAACCGGCGTATAAAATGCATGAATACATGAATCAGTACGTGGAGGCTGCCCTATTGGATGCCGATGTTATCTTATTAATGACAGAGGTGGGAATGGCTTTTAGCGAAAATTCGGTGATTCAGCGTATTCAACAGGCATCGCTGCCTGTTCTGGTTTTGTTGAATAAAATTGATTTGACTTCACAGGAGAAAGTGGTGGAGGAGATGGCGCGTTGGAAATCGCACATCGAACGGGCCGAAGTTATTCCCATTTCGGCACTCAATGGATTTAATATTGAAAAGGTGTTCGATCGCATTCTTTTCCATCTTCCCGAACATCCGCCTTATTATCCAAAAGATGAACTGACCAATCGCACCGAGCGGTTTTTTGTGTCGGAGATGATTCGCGAAAAAATCTTTCTGAATTATAAAAAGGAGATTCCCTATTCGGTGGAAGTGGCGGTAGAGAGTTTTAAGGAAAGTGAAAAACTGATTAAAATAGACGCCTATATTTTTGTGGAACGCGATTCGCAAAAAGGAATTATCTTAGGGCATCAGGGTGCTGCCATTAAACGTACCGGAACCATGGCCCGTGAAGAAATGGAGAAATTTTTTGGGAAGAAAATATTTTTACAACTCACTGTAAAAATCAACAAAGACTGGCGAAATGACGAGAAAATTCTGAATCAGTTCGGATACGATCATTAGTCACTCAATGTTTAATGAATGAATAAGGAAAAAAATGAATAATACTTTAGCAATTGTAGGAAGACCTAATGTGGGCAAGTCCACACTGTTTAACCGGTTAACCGAGAGTAAAGAAGCCATTGTTGAATCGGTGAGCGGGGTTACCCGCGACCGGATTTATGGAAAGAGTGATTGGAATGGAATTGATTTTACAGTGATCGATACCGGCGGATTTGTGCAGGGGTCGGACGATATATTTGAAGAAGAGATAAAAAAACAGGTGCTGTTTGCCATTGATGAGGCCGACGTCATTGTTTTTATGGTTGATGCCCGTGCAGGAATCAGCCCCCTGGATGAAGATGTGGCCACTTTGTTACGCCGTTCGGGAAAGCAAGTCTTTCTGGTTGCCAATAAAACCGATACCCCCAATCAAAGTCATGCCGTGGGTGAATTTTATGCCTTGGGATTGGGTGAAGTATTTCCTGTTTCGGCAGAAAATGGCAATGGTACCGGCGATTTATTAGACGAGGTAGTGAAGAATTTTGATAAAACGGTGGATGAATACGATAGTAATGTGCCGCGTGTAGCTGTTATTGGCCGTCCGAATGTGGGAAAATCTTCTCTGATTAATACCCTTTTGGGTGATGACCGCAACATTGTGACTCCCATTGCGGGCACAACGCGCGATTCTATTTATACGCCGTTTAAAGGTTTTGGCCATGAATTTATGCTTGTGGATACAGCAGGACTTCGTAAAAAAGGGAAAGTATACGAAGATATTGAATTTTATTCCACTTTGAGAACCATAAGGGCCATTGAAAAGTCGGATGTATGTATTGTGATGCTGGATGCCAAACAAGGTATTGATAAACAGGATGTTTCGATTTTTCATTTGGCCGAGAAGAACCGGAAAGGTATTGTGGTTGTCGTGAATAAATGGGACCTGATTGAGAAATCAAGCAATACCCATCTGGAGTTTGAAAAGGAAATTCGCCGTCGTTTTGCTCCTTTTAATGATGTGCCTATCGTGTTTACTTCTGTTCACGAAAAGCAACGAATCTTCAAAGCCATGAATTTTGCCGAGGAGGTGTTTTTAAAGAGAGGGAAACGAATCTCAACCTCAAAATTAAATGATCTTTTATTGCCTGTTATCGAGCAAAATCCTCATCCCATGGCTTCGCGCGGAAGGTATATCAAAATAAAATATGTGACGCAACTGAAAACGGGTTCGCCGCAGTTTGTCTTTTTCTGTAATCTGCCCGAGGAGGTAAAAGATCCGTACAAAAGATTTTTGGAAAACCAAATCAGGAAGAATTTCGATTTTACCGGCGTTCCGATACAATTGTTCTTTAGACAGAAATAAACCAACCATGGCTGTGGTACGAATTGATAAATGGCTATGGGCCGTTCGGTTATATAAAACCCGCTCGCAGGCTGCCGAAGCCTGCAAAAGTGGTAAGGTACGCATCGAGGGGCAGCATGTAAAAGCATCGCGAGCAGTAAATGAGGGTGATGTCATTGAAGTGCATTCCGGTGGTATGGTGAAAAAAGTAAAGGTGATCAAGGTTGTAAAGAATAGGGTGGGAGCCAGGTTGGTTCCCGATTTAATGGAAGACCTTACCCCTCCTGAAGAGCTCGAACGTATTGAAATGACACGAAAAGTGAATTTTGAAAAACGAGATCACGGGATTGGCCGGCCTACAAA
>CBETNY010000048.1:0-8461 GCA_965537275.1 uncultured bacterium
TATATAGGATGAACAAATTCCCGGATTCACATTCATAAAGGCGTTCTTTTTTCGATCCCAGGGTGGGGTAGCAATCCGGATGTTCAACATGATAATGTTTCCTTCGGCAGGATGGTTGGCCATGGAGTAAGCACGGAATATGGGCTCGGGGTTTTTCATTTTTAAATCCCACATACCAAAATGATCCCAGTCGCTCCGGTATTCTTCTTCGATGTCCATATCTTTAAAATCGACTTCGATTTTGGGAACATCAATTTGAATATATCCGCCCGAACGGAAATCCATATGTTCGCCTTCAGGAAGTTTAACCACAAATTCTTTGATAAAGGTGGCCACATTGTGGTTTGAAACCACTTCGCATTCCCATTTTTTAATACCAAATATTTCGGCCGGCACCTTTATTTCCATATCCTCGCGAACTTTCACCTGACATCCCAGGCGCCAATGGTCTTGTTGTTCTTTACGGGTAAAGAATCCTTTTTCGGTTGGTAAAATGCTGCCGGCTCCCGATTCAACTTGCAGGCGACACATGCCACAAGTACCGCCACCACCGCAGGCCGAAGGGAGAAATATTTTTTCGTTGCCCAGGGTTGTTAATAACGAAGATCCCGGGTTGGTTTCAATTTCTTTTTCGTCGTTAATCTTAATCTTAACTTTTCCCTGGGGCATCAGCTTTTGCCGTGCAACGATCAGCATCGTTACCAAAAGCAGGATGATGGCGAGAAAGATAATAATACTGAGTAGAATTACAGTACCTGTTCCTATTGATAATACAATCATTTTTCGAAATGTTTTATTTACAGTTTAATTCCCAGGAAGCTCATAAAAGCAATCCCCATCAATCCGGTTACAATAAAAGTAATTCCAATACCACGTAAGGCTGGAGGTACATTGGAATACCGGATTTTTTCGCGAATGGCAGCAATGGCTACAATGGCCAAAAACCAGCCAACACCCGAGCCTAAACCGAAGGCGGTGGCTTGTCCCAAACTTTGATAATCGCGTTCCTGCATAAAGAGTGAACCTCCTAAAATAGCACAGTTTACGGCAATTAATGGAAGAAAAATTCCCAGCGAATTGTAAAGTGCCGGTGAGAATTTTTCAACAATCATCTCTACCAGCTGAACCATGGCAGCAATGATGGCAATAAAAATGATAAAACTCAGAAAGCTCAAATCGACCGACGCAAATTCGGAATCGAGCCACGCCAGGGCCCCGGGTTTCAAAATGTATTCATTCAGCAGGTAATTGATAGGAACCGTAATTCCCAATACAAAGATTACCGCTGCCCCAAGACCTACCGAAGTGTTAACCGTTTTGGAAACGGCCAGGTATGAACACATGCCTAAGAAATAGGCAAATACCATATTGTCAACAAAAATTGACTTTATAAATATATTAAATATTTCGTGCATAATCGTTTTTGTTTATAGGTTGGCTATTTCTCAATTAATGACCGGTTATAGTAACGTTGTACCCAAATAATCACCCCTACTGTGATGAGTGCCATGGGGGGTAAAATCATCATTCCATTGTTTTCATAACCCATATTGTAAAGGCTTTGTGGTACCACCTGGATATCCAATAAGGTACCCGAGCCAAACAGTTCTCTGAAAAAGGCTACCGTAATGAGAATAAGGCCATAACCCAAGCCGTTTCCAATTCCATCGAGAAAAGCGGGCCATGGTTTGTTACTCATGGCAAAGGCCTCAAGGCGTCCCATAATGATACAGTTGGTGATAATCAGTCCCACAAAGACCGATAGTTGTTTACTCACATCATAAACAAATGCTTTTAGTAACTGGTCAACCAGAATTACCATGGTGGCTACTACCACCAGCTGGACGATGATGCGGATACGTGGTGGAATTCCGTTACGAAGCAGGGAAACCACCAGATTTGATATTCCGGTAACCACCATTACCGAAAGGGTCATCACGATGGCGGGTTTCAGTTTTGCGGTAACCGCCAAGGCCGAACAGATTCCTAAAACCTGAACGGTAATAGGATTGTTCAAATTCAGCGGCGATGTAAGCAGCTTTAAGTTTTTTGGCGAAAACATCGGTTCTCGTTCGTTCTTCTCTGTACTCATATCTTAATGCTTAGCTGTGTTTTTAATATAAGGTAAATAACTTTCAATCACATTTCGCAACATGGCATCCACCCCTTTACTGGTAATGGTTCCCCCCGAAATGGCATCTACTCCATGAATCTGTTGTTCTTTGGGAAGTTTTGCAATGCCTCCTTTTACTACTTCGATAGAGGTAAAATGGCCTTGGTTATCGAAAATGGTTTTTCCTTTGAATTCGGCTTGAAATTTTGGTTTTGAAATTTCTGCTCCCAAACCGGGTGTTTCAGCCTTGTGGTCAAAAAATACGCCAATCACGGTTTTGAAATCACTTGTGAGTGCAATGTTGCCCCAAATGGGACCCCAAAGACCTGTGCCACGCATAGGAATGATATAAATGGTTTGTCCGTCCTTTTTGGCAATGTAAAGGGGTAACTTGTAAGGTTTGTTTTGTGCTTTGTTGTAATACTCCTTTTTCAAATCGATTTTGAATGCTTGTGCATCCTCTTTGGGCGATTTGGTATACGAATCCAGGATGTTCCCTTTTGGGTCGATTACCTGTTCTTCGACGATGTATTTGTTGAAAAGCTGAATGGCATTATCGGCTGTACATTCCTTTACCTGCGCCGATGCCAGAATTCCCTGCATTTTGTTGATAGCCCGGTTTCGTTCCTGAAATGGTTTTAATAGCATGGCAGCAAGAGATAGTAAAGCCGCTGCTATGATAACCATGATGCTTGCATATCTGAAAATATATCCGTTTGTATACATTGATCTTTCTTTTATTGGTTAGTAACAGTGAGCCTGACTCTTTTTAGCCGTCTCTTGATATTCGACTCCACGACATAATGGTCGATTAACGGGGCAAATACGTTCAATAACAAAATGGCAAGCATCATTCCTTCGGGATAGGCCGGGTTAAATACCCTGATCAGGATAGCCATCACACCGATAAGAAAGCCATAATAATATTTTCCACGGTTTGTTTGCGCCGCAGTAACCGGGTCGGTTGCCATAAAAACCGCTCCGAAGGCAAAGCCTCCCATAATGAGATGTTGCCATGCGGGAATGTTCATGTAGGCATTTGCACCCCATAAGTTGAACAATAGGCCCATCACATAGCCACCTGCAAATACCGACAACATAACCCGCCAACTGCCGATACCGGTAATCAGTAAAATGAGTGCTCCGATTAAGATTAAAAAGGTAGATGTTTCCCCTACCGATCCGGGGATAAAACCAAAAAACATATCGTGAACCGATGGAAAACTGTTGAAATTTCCAACCAGGGCTTTCCCCAATGGGGTTGCCCCAGAGAAGCTGTCCAGTTTATCGGCAATCCAAACCTTTTCGCCTGACATATTGCCCGGATAGGCAAAAAACAGAAAGGCCCTGGCGGTAAGGGCCGGGTTAAACACGTTCATGCCTGTGCCACCAAAAACCTCTTTGCCGAAAATAACCGCAAAGGCTACGGCAATGGCAAGCTGCCACAATGGGAGTTCGGGTGGTACGATTAGCGGAATCAGAATTCCCGAGACCAAAAAGCCTTCGTTTACCTCTTCGTTACGAATTTGTGCAAACAGGAATTCAATTCCCAATCCCACGGCATACGACACGATAATCAGCGGCAGGACTTTCCAAAAACCATACATAAAGTTAGTGAGCAGGTCGTGGTGCTGTCCCAGGGACAAAAAATGCTGATATCCTACATTCCACATGCCAAATAACAGGGCTGGTACGAGGGCCAGTACCACAATAATCATGGTTCGCTTCATGTCAACGGCATCGCGAATGTGGGCCCCCCTTTTGGTTACCGTATTTGGAACAAAAAGAAAAGTCTCGAAGGCCTCGAAAGTCGAATGTAATTTCTCAAACTTTCCTCCCGGTAGAAAATGCGGTTTTTGTTTATCAATAAAATCTCTTAGCGCTTTCATGCAAATATTTTCAATTTCGGATTATTAACTCATTTCCTTGCGTATCATATCCAGTCCGTCACGAATGATTTTTTGGATATCTGTTTTTGAAGTATCGATTACTTCGCACAAAGCAAAATCTTCTTCGTCGATTTCATAAATCCCCAAATTTTCCATCAGGTCAATATCTTTTACAAGAACCGCCTTAATGAGTTGCATGGGGTAAATATCAAAGGGAAAAACCTTTTCATACATTCCGGTCATGACATAGGCACGTTTGCCACCATGTAAATTGGTATCCAGTCTGTATTTTTTATTAGGCGTCAGAAAAGCGGGGAAACTTTTTGAAAAACTCCATTTTCCAAAACCCGGTTTGGCCCAACCAAAAAATTCATAATAGTTTCCTTCGGGAATCACCGTTACTTGCTGATGATAATAGCCTACATAACCGTGCTTTTCTATTTTGTCGCCTGTAAGCACATTGCCACTGATGGTTCTTAGTTTCACATCGGAAACATTGCCATCTACCATGTTTTTAACGGAGGCACCTTTCAGTGTTTTGAAGTATTTAGGTTTTTTTACTTCCGATCCGGTGAGTGCTATCAGCTGGGTGGTGTCATATTTCCCGGTAAGAAACAACCGGCCAATGGTTATTACATCTTGCGGATAAACGTACCAAATGACCTCTCCTTTATTGATGGGGTGGAGCCTGCTGATGTGAACACTGACGTTTCCCGATGGGTGTGGCCCGCGAAAACTGTTGATTTTGACGTTTTTCGCGTTTAAGAAAACTTTTGAAAGGGTTTTCTCGGCATGAACATTCAGGAAAATGTCTCCGTCAGTAAGCTTTGAGAGCACGTCAATACCTGCCTGAAATTCTTTCCCGTGCCCATGAACAGCCAGATCGTAATCGGGAGCAAGGGGTGCACTATCGAATGCCGGTATAAAGATGGACTTGGGCTTTTCTCCCGGTTCGGCAATGATCGAGTAAGGCCTTTGCCGGATAACCGGCCAAACGCCACTTTTCAGCAAGCTGGTCGTAATGTCTTCACGACTTAATGCTGAAATTTCTGATGTACCAAAATCCAAGGCATCGTTTTTCCCATCCGATTCAATAACAACCTCCAAAAGTTTACGTTTGGCCCCTCTTCTAATTTCGCGTACTTTGCCGCTTACCGGCGAAGTAAAATAAATTTGATCGCGATATTTATCGTAAAACAGCGGGCTGCCGGCTTTCACCTCTGCACCTTCTTCAACCAGCATTTTGGGAAAACACCCAATAAAATCGGTTGGTTTTACGGCAAACAGGGAGGAATTGAGGTCAACAATGGTTTTTTCGGCCTCTCCTAACAATTTGATGTCGAGGCCTTTTTTGATGTTATAAACAGTTGACATATATAAATGAATTCATGTAGATTTGCGGGCGCAAGTTAAATAATTAACAAATAGATTCAGACCATAAAAGTAAAAAAAAATTAAGAAATACTTTCTGAATATGATTTTTTGCCTTTTGTTATTTAATAACAATTTTTAGTTGGCGGATTTAGTGTTGGTTATGATTTGGCCAAAAAGGCAGTTTGTCTGAGTTGAGTGATTTTGGAAAGTTTTTCGGAAAACTTTTGTTAGGTTTGTAATTTTTAAAAATAATTGCGGTGAAAAGGATTCTTGCAGGCCTGTTTTTTGTGTTGTTTACCTTGACTTTTCTGATGAAAGCGTTTTCTCAGGAGATTCAGTTTGTCGATAAGGTTTATGATGAAAATATTTTTTCGGTATTACTGTATGCCGATGGTGATCAATTACAATTGCCTGCCATCGAATTGGGCTCTGACGAGCAATTAATGTTTTCGTTTGACGATTTGAGTAATCAATCTTATTCCTTTAAGTATACATTTGTTCATTGCACGGCCGATTGGCAAGTTTCTGATTTAGATCAAATGGATTATCTGGAGGGATATTTTGAAGGGGAGATTAGCAATTATAAATTTTCGTTTAACACGCGTACACCCTATATTCATTATCAGCTGTCTTTTCCAAACGATGAAATCAAACCAAAGCTTTCGGGTAACTACCTATTAAAGGTATATCTTGATGATGGAGATACTCCCCAACCCATCATTACCCGCCGTTTTTATGTTTACGAATCTGGAGCGCATGTGTCAGCTTCGTTATCAACTACCCCTAAAAACATTCCTTATTTAAAAAAGAAACAAGAGATTGAGATGCAGGCAAGCCTTTCGTCAATCCTTATGGATGAGGCAGCTCAGCGGGTTGTGGTGAATATATTTCAAAACGGGCGCTGTGATAATGCCTTGATGGGCCTACATCCTTCATCGGTGAGTGGATCGGTTTTGTATTTCGACTTTCCCGATGGCTTGGTATTTGATGGTGGTAATGAGCCCCGGTTTTTTGATATAAAATCGTATCGTTACCTATCGCAATCCGTTGAGCGGATAATTCCTGAATCACAATACTACGAAGTGTTTTTACATCCTGATTTTCAGAGGAATGGAATGCCTTACGAAACCTATAAAAATATTCAGGGGCGAAAATTGATTACTGCCCGAAGTGATCAGGATGCCAGTGTGGAAGGCGATTATGCCAAAGTGCATTTTTCGCTGCGAATGAATAAACTTGAGCATGCATCGGTGTTTGTGATGGGGGCTTTAACCGACTGGCGGCTGGCAGCACCCGCTAAAATGACCTATAACCTGCAAAAAAAAGCCTATACTTTGTCAATGTATTTAAAACAAGGTTATTATGAATACTGGTATGTGGTGTTGCCTGATAATCAAACCAAAGCAGATATTGTTAAAGTGGAGGGCGATCATTGGGAAACAAATAATCGGTATACAATATTTACCTACTACCATAACCGAACTCCGGAATATGATAAGTTGGTCAATGTCAAGCAGTTTGTTGCTCATTAAAAATAAAATTCGGGGTGCGTATGCATGCATCTTGAATGATAAATATGGTTGGTTTGAAAAAAATTATGTATTTATGCATAAAATAATTAACATAAATTTAATTTATGGATACTTTTCAAGCGCTTGATCATGTTCGCCTTAATTTCAGTGCCGCCAGTTTAACCACCCTTAATATTACGTTGGCATTTGTAATGTTTGGCGTCGCCCTCGACATTAAATTTAGTCATTTTAAGGATGTTTTTTATAAACCGAAAGCGGTCATTGTGGGCGTATTTTCACAATTTCTGGCTTTGCCGTTCTTAACCTTTTTGCTGGTTGTTTTACTGAAAGATTATATTTCTCCCACTATTGGTCTGGGAATGATTTTGGTAGCCGCTTGTCCGGGAGGGAATATCTCAAATTTTATTTCGTCATTGGCTAAAGGCAATGCGGCCTTATCGGTTAGCCTTACTGCCATTGCCACTTTAGCGGCTGTTTTTATGACACCGCTGAACTTTTCAGTCTGGGGAAAACTTTATACCGGAATTTTAACGCGTACATCGGCCTCTCAATTGGTGCGTCCCCTGGATATCGATTTTTGGCAGATGTTTCAAACAGTGTTTATCATTCTTGGGGTTCCCCTTATTTTGGGTCTTTTTATCAATCATAAGTGGCCCGCATTTACCCAAAAGATTATCCGGCCCATAAAACAACTTTCTATTCTGGCATTTGTGGCCATCGTAGTGTTTGCCTTTATGAAAAATTTTGACCATTTCATGGCCTATGTAAAGTTTGTGTTTTTATTGGTGTTAATCCATAATGCCCTGGCTTTGACAACGGGATATACCTTGGCCAAAATTTTCAAACTTCCTTTAAAAGAGCGGAAAACCTTATCGATTGAAACAGGTATCCAAAATTCGGGATTGGCCCTTGTGTTGATTTTTAATCCGAAAATTTTTCCTCCTGAACTTGAATTGGGTGGAATGGCCATTATTGCTGCCTGGTGGGGTATTTGGCATATTGTTGCCGGGTTAACCATGGCCGGTGTTTGGTCGATGCCGGCTGAAAAATGGAGTTTGCGCAATATTTTCACTTTCAATCATGAGCATTGAAAATATTGAAAAACATTCGTTTGCCTATGCCTTGTTGAAGCACTGGGTCCGTTTTTGGCACCACCGGGTATTCTACCGGAAGGTAACCTATGTAAACCGCGAATCGGTGCCGCTGGATAAGCATCTGATTTTTACACCCAATCATCAAAATGCTTTAATGGATGCGCTGGCCATTGAGCTTTCGTTTTCCAACCAGTTTGTATTTGTAGCACGCTCCGATATTTTTAAAAATAAATTGATTGCCGGCATATTGTATTTTTTGAAATTGCTGCCGGTATACAGAATCCGGGATGGTTATGATAGCTTGAAAAAAAATCAAATGATTTTTGATAAAACCATGGATATTATTCATAATAAAAATGGTTTTGTTATTTTTCCGGAAGGCAACCATGCCGGTTTTCGAAGGTTGCGTAGTTTGAAAAAGGGTTTTGCCCGCATTGCTTTTCAGGCGGAAGAAGCCTC
>CBETNY010000049.1:0-8374 GCA_965537275.1 uncultured bacterium
TTCCCTGTATGGTGGCATGACCCTTTGGGGTAAAACGGACAGGGTGGAAGGTTCATCCGATTTGTTCGCCATTCCTGTAATAAACCGGGTAAATGCAGTTTTTTCATCTTATCAGGATACGGTTTTACTGGTCAATGCAGCTCAAAAAAAAGTTTCGAGTCGGGTGGGCCACAGCCTGATGAATGATAATCCATATGCATCCGTGCGATTCGCTCAGGCCCATGAACATGTGAACCGTTTGCTGGAAGTAATGGAGGCAGGTGATTTAGATGAATTTATAAAAATTACCGAATCGGAGGCCCTTACCCTGCACGCCATGATGATGACATCGAACCCCTATTATTTGTTGTTAAAACCCAATACCCTTCAAATTATTGACCGACTTTTTGCTTTCCGTGAAGAGACGCACCTGCCGGTGAGTTTTACTTTGGACGCCGGTCCGAATGTCCATTTGCTGTATCCGCTGTCCGTGAAAAATCAGGTGATGCCCTGGGTAAAATCCGAACTCTCAAAATTCCTTAGTTCGTTGGGATTTATCGATGATCAGGTAGGGAAAGGACCGGTTAAAATGAATAAAAATGGCCAATAATAGAAAATTCTATTCAAAAACTTTGCTGTTTGGGGAGTATGCTTTGATTTTTGGCTCTCCGGCCTTAAGTGTACCCTATACAAACCGGTATGGCTACTTTGAGTTTTCCGAAAATCCCGATACGAAGTCCTTACAATCCAACAAAGCGTTGTGGGCTTTTTTGCCGCATCTTAAAAATTTGGTGGACCAAAAACGCTTAAGCGTGGCCTTTGATGTGGGGCATTTCGAAGGCGATCTCCGGCAGGGTTTGTCATTCAAAAGCAACATTCCCATTGGTTATGGATTGGGCTCGTCCGGGGCATTGGTAGCTGCGGTGTACGACCGGTATGCTGTACCGTCAGATGTTGGGAGAAATTACGGGGTGGCCGACCTGAATCAGTTAAAGCTTGATTTTTCTCTTCTGGAGGCCTTCTTTCACGGAACGAGCTCGGGGCTGGACCCTTTGATTTGTTATTTGCAAAAACCGGTATTGCTGGATGCTCACCGCAAAATAAAAATTGTGGAATACCCTTCGTTTTCAAGCCCGGAAAAGGGAGGGATTTTTCTGATTGATAGCGGCTTCCCGGGTAAAACACAACCTTTGGTAGACTATTTTATGAAGCAAAGTCAACAGGCTTCCTTTATGAAAATGATTCAGCAACAGCTGATCCCTGTAAATCAACAGGCGATTGATTGTTTTTTGGGTGCCCGATGGGAAGCCTTGTTGGAAACAGTGAAACAGGTGTCGGTTTTAAGTTTACAATATTTTTCGCCCATGATTCCCGATCAGATGAAACCTTTGTGGCGTAACGGAATTGAAAACGAGGCCTATTACTTAAAACTGTGCGGTTCGGGAGGCGGTGGAATGATGTTGGGTTTTACCTCCGATTTATCCAACGCTGCCCGGTTATTAAATGCCTATGCTTTTAGTATTATTCAACGATTTTAATTTATGATGAAAGAAGAGAAAAACCATTCTGCCGATACCTTCAAACGGATTTTTGAAGATTATTTATTTAAGGAAGCTCCTAAGGGTTTTCCGCCGGTTTTGTTGGAGGCCGCCATGCAAATTCTGCGGATGAAAGCCAAGCGAATTCGTCCGATTATGGTGCTTACAGCCTGTGAAGCCTTTGGGGGTGATTATCGTAAAGCCCTGCCTGCGGCTGCGGCCATTGAATTTTATCATAATTTTACTTTGGTGCACGACGACATTATCGACCAAGCTGATATTCGCCGGAATGCCACCACGGTGCACAAGGCTTTTGGTGTAAATAAAGCCATTTTGGCGGGTGATGCCATGCTGTTGCATGCATTTCACTTGTTGCATGCCGGTCGTGAAACGGTGGATGTCGATTTGCTGCGTACCTTTGAGCAAACAGCGGCTCAGGTGATTGAAGGTGAACAGTATGATGTTGATTTTGAAGACCGTGAAAGTGTTCGTTTGGATGAGTACATCGAAATGATTCGTCTAAAAACTTCTGTTTTGTTGGGCGCTGCTTTAAAGATGGGGGCCATCATTGGCGGTGCTTCAAGCGCCGACCGTGAAGCGATTTATCAATTTGGCCTTAACCTGGGGTTGGCCTTCCAAATAAAAGACGATTACCTTGATTCGTTTGGTGACCAGAAAACTTTCGGGAAAAAAATCGGCGGTGACATTCTTCAAAACAAAAAGACCTATTTGTTATGTGTGGCATTGAAAAAGGCAGATCAGGAAAAACGTGACGCCATTTTTTCGCTGTTTAAAGAAAAAAATGAGCAGCGGAAAATTGAAGAGATGACTAAAATGTACAAGCAGCTTGAAGTGGATAAGGATACTTTTGAGGCCATGGAAAGTTATTATCAAAGGGCGTTGGAGGTATTTGAAACCTTGTCTATTCCTGTTTCGGCCCGTGCCCGTTTGCTGGAGTTGGCCCAATGGATTTACCATCGCACGTATTAGCCCGATGAAAGCTACCATAAAAAAGGAACGAAATGTTTATTGGGTTTGCCGGATGCTCAACTGCTGTTTGATGGTTGAAATTAGCTCGTTTTTGTCGATGGGCTTGGCCAGATAACTGTCAAATCCCTCTTTTAAAAACCGGTCTTTGTCGCCGGCCATGGCATAGGCGGTTTGGGCAATAAATGGGATGCGTTGGTATTCGGGATACTTTTTCCGTATTTCTTTCATCAGTTTTACCCCGTCCCACTCGCCGGGCAGGTTAATATCGAAGAGCATGATCTGGAAAAAGTGACCTTTTTGGGCTTCCTGATCAATTATTTGCATACAGTCGTCTCCATCTACCGCCAATCTGACTTTTCCCATCTTAATTAGCATCTTTTCGAGAATCAGGCGATTCATTCGGTCATCTTCCACCACAAAGAAATCGAGGTCACCCAATTCGGCGGCCGTATTGATTTCTTTTTCAATCACGGGAGCCGCTTCCGTTTGTTCTCCGGTTTCAATCACTGCCTGGTCGCTACACGGAATGTGCAGGCGAACCGTGGTGCCTTTTCCGGGCGTGGAATGTAATTCCAGCCGTCCTTGCATCATGTCAATCAGCTTTTTGGCCAATTTGAGTCCGATTCCTGTTCCCTGTGAATATTTGGAGGCCTCTTTCTTTTCGGCCAGGGCTACTTCAAAAAGGAACTGCTGATGTGATTTTTCAATTCCCGGGCCGGTATCTTTTATTTCTATCAGGTCGATATCCCTTTCGTGATCGTAAAAGGTGGAGATGGTAACAAAACCCTGATCGGTGTACTTTATGGCATTGTCAACAATTTGAAAAATTGCCTTTTCCAATCCTTTTTCATCGACCAGCGCCGCATGAATTTCTTCATCAATCTTGGTGCGGAAAATGATGCCCTTTTGCCGGGCTGTTTCTTGAAACTGGTTGTAAATATTTTGAAGAATCTTTTCGATGGAAGCGGCCTTTATTTTTAATTCCAGGGTGTTGGCCTCCAGTCCGGAATAGTCAATGATGTTATCCATCAGTTTGAGCAGATGGTTTCCACTTTGTCTGATGTTTGAAGCGTATTCGTACAATTCTTGATTTTCACGCACAGCCAGTTCGGTTTCCAGCATATTGGCAAAGCCGATAATACCATTTAAGGGGGTGCGAACATCGAATCCCAGGTTTGCAATAAAGGCATTACGCAAATAACTGGCTTCTTCAGCTTTTTTTAATTGTGTTTTTAATTCAACCTCTTTTTGTTTTAACGATTCCAGTTTTACAAATAAATCACCTGTTTCGGTGCGTATCAGCTGATCGAGTTGTTCTTCCGATTTTGAAATTTCATTTTGCACCTGATGCCGAAGTTCCTGTAATCCGGCCATCTGCGTAAGCAGTTTCTTTCGCCAAAACCAAACAGACAGTAAAAATGCAATTCCTCCCAGGGTCATCATCAGCATGAAATAAAAAGACCAAAGCTTTTGGTTTCCCTCCTCTTTTATAGGGGTGGTTGCTGATGTTTCCTGGTTTTCAAGGGTGTTAAAATGGTCAGCAAGCTTGTAATAATAAAGGGCATGCTGATAATCTTTGTGTTTTTCAAAATAAAGGGCCAGCTGCTTGCTAAAGGCTGCTTTTTTTTGCGGATTTAATTGCGGGGACGGAATGGCGAAATATATTCCGGCCAACCGTAAGGCAGCAGAGGTATCGCTGTTGAGCAAGGAAAGGCTTTGTTTGGGGATTTCGCGGACTTTTTTTCGGAGGCTCCATTGGTTCACATTTTGCAACAAGCTATCGCTGGTAATGCCTTGTGCCATCGTGGGCGATGGCACGAAAATCAACAGGAGGATTAACGAAAGCAAATGTTTTATAGCGGTCATGTTGCAAAATTGTTGTTCAAAATTAAAAAATAAAAAATAGGAATTGCCCATTGTTAATAAATAGGGATGAGATTGTAGGGAGTGAGAACAGGACCAAATGGATTTGCATTCTTGTATATTTTATTATCTTTACTCTCGTTAATTTTGAACAATTAACCACGCAAACAACACAAATACAAGTTATTAAGTCAAAACAACACATGATTAAAAAGATTTTAATTGCCAATCGGGGAGAGATTGCCATACGCGTGATGCGTTCGTGTCGTGAAATGGGAATTGCCTCTGTGGCAGTTTATTCCGAAGCCGACCGATCGTCCATGCATGTGCAATATGCCGATGAAGCCTATTGCATAGGGCCGGCAGCTTCCAACGAAAGTTATCTGGATTTTGAAAAGATTATTTCGGTAGCCAAACAATCGGGGGCTGATGCCATTCATCCGGGATATGGTTTTTTGTCGGAAAATGCTGTTTTTTCAAACCGATGCAAAGAAGAGGGTATTATTTTTATTGGACCTGATGCGCATGCCATCAACACCATGGGTGATAAAATTACCGCCCGTAAAACCATGATGGCTGCCGGGGTGCCGGTGGTTCCCGGGACGGCAGAGCCCATTGTCGATTTGGAGGATGCCGTCGAAACGATTCATAAAATCGGATTACCGGTGATGGTGAAAGCCAGTGCCGGTGGTGGTGGAAAAGGGATGCGTTTGGTGGAGAAAGAAGAGGAGATTGTCTCTTCGGTGAAAGCCGCTAAATCGGAAGCCCTTGCTGCATTTGGTAACGATGCGGTTTATGTGGAGAAATACATAAACTCACCCCATCATATTGAATTTCAGATTTTGGCTGATCAGCATGGAAACTGTATTCACCTTTTTGAGCGTGAATGCTCGGTGCAGCGCCGTCATCAGAAAGTGGTTGAAGAAACCCCATCGCCCATTATGCGTCCTGATGTGCGTGAAGAGATGGGGAGGCATGCGGTGGCTGCTGCCAAAGCGGTGAATTATGCCGGGGCCGGAACCATCGAGTTTATTACCGATGACGATTTAAACTATTATTTTTTGGAAATGAATACCCGTTTGCAAGTAGAACATCCCATTACCGAACAGGTGGTGGGGGTTGATCTTGTGCGCGAGCAAATCAATATTGCCAATGGCGAACCGTTGCATTACCGTCAGGAAGATTTATCACAGCATGGTCATGCCATTGAAGTGAGGATTTATGCTGAAGATCCTGACAATAATTTCATGCCCAGTCCCGGGAAAATTAAGCATATCCACTTGCCTTTGGGCATAGGTATCCGACACGATGGGTATGTGTACGATGGTTATGAAATCCCCATCTATTACGACCCGATGATTTCAAAATTGGTGGCATGGGGAAATAATCGTCAGGAAGCCATTCAGCGGATGAAACGTGCCCTCGAGGTGTATTCCATCAGCGGGGTGAAAACTTCCATTCCTTTTTTGTTGCGCATTATGAATGTCCCTGATTTTCAAAAAGGGGGTTATACCACCCATTTTATTCAAAACCATACCGAGGCCTTGAAAAATCCCGAGGAGGCGCATGAAGAGGTGGATGATTTGGCTGCCATTGTAAGTTTGGTGCATCATACCAATAATTTGTTAAAAGCAGCAGGACCTGCTGCAAGCTCGAATCATGAAAGTGCCTGGAAGCAGTTTGGACGGAAAAAGGCGGTTTCACGTTTATAACTAAAAAAGAGGAATCAGATGTACGAAGTCAATATAAAAGGAGAAGATAAGCCCATCGAAATTTTGTCGCAGGATGGACATCAGGTAAAAGCCAGGTTGGGTGATAAAATCTATGAATTGGATTTGCTTGAAGTGGAAGACGGAATTTATTCTGTCATTTATCAGGGCAAGAGTTATCGAATAGAACTAAATGCCCGGGAAGCCAAAAAATATACCGCACAAATTGGTCAGCACACCCTTGATGTGGAAATTGTGGATGCCGAAACACGTTATGCACGGAGTATGGGAGGTGATGAAGCAGAAGATGCCGATCATATTTCGACACCTATGCCGGGCCAGGTGGTAAAAATTCTGGTAGAAGAAGGGCAGAAGGTAAAAGGGGGTGAAACGGTCATCATCGTGTCGGCCATGAAAATGGAAAGCGAATACAAGGTGCAAAAAGACCGGGTTATTAAGCAAATACTTGTGAAAGAAGGTGAAAATATTGATGGCGATCAGCCATTGATTCTTTTTGAATAAGCTTTGCAAATTTTTTTAAGTAGTCAATCATAAAATATAGAATAAGATGTCACTGGAATCTAAAATCAAACAACTGGAAGAAAAACACAGGCTGGCTGAACTGGGCGGAGGACAAAAAAGAATTGATAAACAGCATAGTGTAGGACGTAAAACGGCACGGGAAAGGATTAATGATCTTCTTGATCCGGGCACTTTTGTGGAAATCGACAAATTTGTTACCCATACCGCCACGGACTTTGGTATGGCAGAAAATAAAATTTTGGGTGATGGAGTTGTAACCGGATATGGAAAAATCGATGGGCGGCTCATGTATGTTTTTGCCCAGGACTTTACCGTTTTTGGCGGCTCGCTCAGTCGTGCCAATGCCAATAAAATCATTAAAATTATGGATATGGCCATAAAGATGGGTGCGCCGGTAATCGGGTTGAACGATTCAGGGGGTGCCCGTATTCAGGAGGGCGTGGAAAGTCTGGCCGGCTATGCCGATATTTTTTATCGTAACGTACGCAGCTCAGGGGTCATTCCGCAAATTTCGGCTGTGTTGGGTCCCTGTGCGGGAGGCGCGGTCTATTCACCGGCCATTACCGATTTTATCCTGATGGTGAAAGAGACCTCGTATATGTTTGTGACCGGTCCGGATGTGATAAAAACCGTTACCCACGAAGAGGTGACCAAAGAAGAACTTGGTGGTGCCATGACCCACAACAAGAAAAGTGGGGTTGCACACTTCACTGCGGATGATGACGAACAGGCCATGATGATGATTCGTGAGTTGATGGGATTTTTGCCATTGAACAATATGGAAGATCCACCCAGGAAACCTTGTAGTGAAGATCCGGCACGTGAAAACATGAAACTTGATTCAATCATTCCCACCGATCCCAATAAGCCGTATAACATGAAAGAGATTATTCATGCGGTGGTGGATAAGGGGCATTTTTTGGAGGTGCAGCCGTATTATGCTCAAAATATTATTGTGGGTTTTGCCCGCATTGATGGCCGTTCAGTTGGAATTGTTGCCAATCAACCACAGGTGTTGGCGGGAGTGCTCGATATTGACAGCTCCACCAAGGCTGCCCGTTTTGTGCGTTTTTGTGATGCTTTTAATATTCCGTTGATTACCTTTGAGGATGTTCCCGGATTTCTGCCGGGAACGACGCAGGAATATGGTGGAATCATTAAACATGGTGCCAAATTGTTGTATGCTTTTGCCGAAGCTACGGTACCGAAAATCACGGTGATTACCCGTAAAGCCTATGGCGGAGCCTATGATGTGATGTCGTCCAAACACATTGGTGCGGATGTAAATTATGCCTATCCCACTGCCGAAATTGCCGTGATGGGGCCTGCCGGTGCGGTCAATATTATTTACCGTGGCCTGAGCGAAGAAGATAAGGCAGCAAAAACTGTCGAGTATCGCAACAATTTTGCCAGTCCCTATAAGGCTGCCGAAGTGGGTTACATCGACGAAATTATTTTCCCGCACAATACGCGTAAGAAGTTAATCCAGGCGTTGGAAATGACCCAAAACAAATCGGATAGTAATCCCCCTAAAAAACATGGGAATATTCCGTTGTAAAGAGATAGTTATTCTTTAGCGCGAGTCTGAAGCCAGGCCAAAAGCGAAGGGACTCGTGCTGGGTTTGAAGTTTGGAATTTGGAGTTTGGAATTTGGAGTTGAAAATCCCTTCTAAATAAACCTGTTACTTCGATGGAGGAACCACAAAGGCGCACAAAGGGTTTTCACGAAGTCGCACAAAGAGGTTTCCAAAT
>CBETNY010000050.1:0-8284 GCA_965537275.1 uncultured bacterium
TGGTTCTGGCAGCAATATGAACGACAGATTAAAATTGGAGTAGCCGGCTGGTGGGGCGACCTGGGTGAGCCCGAAACCCACCCTTTCGACGAATACTGCATCGGAAAAAGTGCCCGGGAGATACATAATCTGTACGCCTTTTATTGGGAAAAAATGCTTTTTGAAAAATACCGTCAAACCCATCCCCAAACCCGCTTGTTCGATTTAAACAGGGCCGGCTATGCAGGATCGCAGCGTTTCGGGGTTTATCCCTGGTCGGGCGATGTGTCCAGAAGCTGGGGTGGGCTACAGGCACAATTGCCCATCATGATCAACATGAGTTTGAGTGGACTGCCTATGATTCATGCTGATGCCGGGGGCTTTGCACAGGGCGATATGGATAACGAACTCTATACACGCTGGTTGCAGTTCGCTTGCTTCTCCCCCATTTTACGCCCTCACGGATCGGGTATTCCTTCCGAACCGGTTTTTTTCAACGACACTACCCAACAAATTGTACGCAGTTTTATGAAATTGCGGTACCGGCTGTTGCCTTACTTGTACACCGCAGCGTGGGAAGCAAATCAAGAGGGTAGTCCCATTGTGAAACCATTATTCTATGAATTTCCCAACGACTCGGTGGCCTACCACATTATCAATGAATATTTTTTAGGACACGACCTATTGATTGCACCCATTTTACAACCGAAATTAAAAACCAAACGACTTTATCTCCCCCAAGGCACGTGGTACAGCTGGTGGAATGCTAAAAAATATGCCGGTGGCCAATGGATTGAAGTGCCTGTAACCCTTGAAACCATACCCATTTTTGTACGGGCCGGGGCTTTTATTCCAATGGTAAAAGCTGTTAACAGCACCGACCATTACGATTCAAAAAACTTAACCATCCGGTTTTACCCCGAACCCACGGGAAAAAGTTCCGAAGATTATCTGTTTGAAGACGATGGGAAATCAAATGGCACCGTTGAAAGAGGAGACTATGAAATCTTACGGTTTTCACAAAAAGGAAACCAACATTTTGAATTTTCAACGACCACTCCCAATCGACATGATAAGATTAAGAAAAGAAAAATCCAATTACAGGTGATGGGTGAAAAACAAACCCGGACCGTTACGTTCTCACTTAAATCCAGAAAGCATATCGAGGTACAATAACAGGTTGAAGAGCCAATCCGACCCGTGTATAAAAGCCTGAACCGTAGAAATCCAATTTCAGGAAAAAACAGCCGCAAGAGGGCTATTTTTCAATCACCCCGAAATTCTTCTTCCCATCAATTTTGATGGTCAGCGGGTCATTAAAATGAACATGGCGTATGACTTCATTTTCAAATTCGGCTTCCTGCTGATCTAGAAAATCGAGATCGAAATAACCGTCATCCATGAACGGGTTGATGGTGAAATAGCCGACTCTGAAGGAGGTCAGGTTTTGAAAAAAGTGCGTTCCCTGGCTGGGATCTATCCGGTAATCTTTCAGTCCGGCTTCCACAATCAGTCGGGCGGCCGATATCTGCGACCATTTCACGGGAATCCCCAACCATGGATCGGAGGAGCCCCACCGGCCCGGACCAATTAAAATATAATTCTTGTTTCGCGCCAAAAACCTGTTGTTCAACTCACCCACCATATTAGCTGTTTCGTTATTCTTAGCCGCATTAAAATTTTGCGGTTTCACATACACAACATCATGAATCCCTTCAATAGTTCCATTTCCCAATGCCGAATTGGATATAATAAGGCATTTTTCCTGTTTGATTTTTGAAGGTTGCAGGTGAACGCTTTCCTCTTTGGTGGCAATGGGCCGAATCTGCAAAAGGTAGAAAAAGATTTTGTTTTGTTCTTTCCGGTTAAAGTCAACCACAAATTCAATCTCGACGGGTTTGTTCATCTCCTTGGCACCCAAACGCAAAGCTTTTTGTAAAATTTCGGCCAGTGGAAAAGTGTTATGCTTTAAGATAGAAGAAAAAGTAATAATCTTTTTACCATCGTAATTATACCCGTCACGTACAATGTGGTTTTGCAAGTCGTAGGTACTGGCGATTTTTTTGATGCTCCCGTCTTTTTCGGCTTGCTTAATTCTCAACTTCACCAAATTGACACTATCATCCACGCTGGGTTTAAAATTTTCGGAAGACAGGTCAAGCGCATAGAAATATTTTTGTGTTTCACGTAATGCTGCTTCAGGCGTGGCTGTTTGCATAATTTTTTTTGGGTACCTGGGAGAAAACCGCAGGGATAATCCCCCGTCAACAATATATTTTCCCAATCCCAAAGCAATATTGGCAGTGCCATCTTCGGGTTTCTCAGGTGGGATGGGATAGTAGTCGAGCGAGCGGGCCACTCCTGAAAGAGTAGGATAAAAGTAATCACCATGCCGACTTCCACACACCTCCTGTAAGATTACCGCCATTTTTTCTTCATCAATCACATTGGAGGTGGCTTGCATATAAGCTTTACTATCAGCAAAAAAAGCCGAAGCATATACACTCTTAATGGCGGTATGCAACATCTCAATTCGCTTGTCCAGGTCTTTGGCAACCGGCGGAATCATATAGGTGTTATAAATTCCTGCAAACGGCTGATAATGTGAATCCTCCAGCAAACTTGACGAACGAATGGCCAGCGGATGAATCACACGCGAAGCAATAATATATAAATCTTCTTTTACTTCAGCGGGGAGTTGGGCCTTGATAAAATATTGCAGAATCTCCTCATCCGTATACTTTTCGGAAAGCGCAATGGGATACAACTCATTGGTTTCCATAAATTCATCAAAGATATCGGTTCCAAGAACAATGGTTTTGGGAATGGTAATATCAATATCGGGATATAGATGGTGCAACTGGTTTCGGGTGATCAAGGTATCAAGGAAAGCAAGCCCCCGGGCCTTTCCCCCAATGGAACCCTGACCAATCCTCGAAATGGTGAAATACTCATCGAATGTGGTACGGTCGAACTGCGAAATAATACCCCGCGCTTTTGTGATACGGAAATTACTAATGGCATTGAAAATAAAATACCTGATTTCTCTAATATTCTCAAAATCGGATGCCACAAAACTTCTAAAGAGATGTGCCAGCGAAAAAAGTGCCCTGGCACGCAACCATCTTGAAAAATCTTCACGTTCGATATGAAATTGCAGTGACTCTTTGGGAATCTGAAAGATTTTTTCCTGCATATCCTTCAGATTATGGGCACGTGCCACTTCGGTATCTGTGGCCGGATCTTTAAACACAAAATCACCGAAAGCGAAATAGGTTTTGACAAATTCGCGAAGATCGTAAGGGAGACTTTTTGAATTCTTATCGATGAACCCCACCCCCATCTTTTTGGCTTTCGCTATATTTTCCGGATCGGACGACTGGAGTAACAGCGGCATAAAAGGATTTTCTTTTTTTATCCTTTTAAAGAGCCGAAGGCCTGCTTCGGGATCTTTTTGTTTTCGCCGCGGGTAACTAATATCTGAAATTACACCCAGTAAGTTTTCTTTGTACTTCCGGTATACCTTTACCGCATCTTCATAATTTGTACACAGGAGAATTTTAGGTCGCCCTCTGGCTTTCAGCATCTTCTGGTGCTCGTTCAAACCTTCTTTGATGAACGCCTTCGATTGCTTAAAAATAATCTTGTAAATATTTGGCAGATAAGAAGAGTAGAACCTGACATTATCTTCCACCAGCAAAATGGTTTGTACCCCGATTTGCATGACATCATACTCTACATTCATCTTATCCTCAATCAATTTGATGATAGCCAATAACAGGTCGGTGTTGCCCAGCCAGCTAAATACATAATCGATGTGGCTTAAATCGAGTTTTTCTATGCGAAGACTTACTTCCCGTGAAAAAGGAGACAAAGCCACAAAGGGAATCCGGGGATGGTTGGCCTTCACCATCTCAGCAAGCCTAAACGTACCTTTCTGGTCGAAGTCCAACATGGAAATTACCAAATCGATGCTCTCTTCATCCAATATTTTCATGGCTTCACGATGAGAGGTTGCTTTGATAAAGCGTGGTGGATACCGCAAATTCAATGACATGTACTCATTAAAAATTTGCTCTTCGATACGTCCGTCCTCCTCCAGAATAAAAGCATCATATACACTTGAAACCAACAGCACCCGGTAGATACGGCGCGCCATTAAATTGGTAAACGAAGCATCATTAAAAAAGTAATTTGCTGCGTATAGGTCTTTTTTTTCCGGAATCATTATTTGCGAATTTCTTTAACAAAGGTACGCCAATTTTCTGAATGTACAGGTTAGGAATCATCCTTATCATGCACACAGATTCGCTCCCGGAAGCCCCTTAAATCAATAAAAGTAACGTTTCTCCTACCCTTTTCCTTGGTTAAAAATCCGGTGGTCAAAAGGTAGAAAAAGTGTATTCAACCGATTAATAATATTTTCCGGTAACCAGGTAATGGCTCACATAATCGTGAACACCCTCTTCAAGTGAGGTAAAGGGTTTAGTATAGCCGGCTTCACGGAGTTTAGCCATGTTGGCCTGGGTAAAATATTGATATTTTTCGCGAATATCTTCGGGGGTATCCACAAATTCAATGTCCGGTTTTAACTCCAGTGCCTCAAAAGTTGCCTTGACCAAATCGATAAACGTACGCGCTTTGCCGGTGCCCAGGTTATACAAACCCGAACCGACTTTTTCAGTCATTAAAAACCAAATCACATCGGTAAGATCCTTCACATAAATAAAATCGCGCAACTGTTCACCATCTTTAAAATCAGGGCGATGCGAGCGAAACAACCGAACCTTTCCGGTTTCTTTAATTTGGTGATAAGCATGAAAAATAACGGAAGCCATACGGCCTTTGTGGTATTCGTTGGGACCGTAAACATTGAAAAACTTCAAACCTGCCCAAAAAGGAGGCTGCTTGTCTTGCTTGAGTACCCATTTATCAAATTCGTTTTTGGAACGTCCATAAGCATTGAGGGGCTGCAATTTTTCAACAATCTCATGGTTATCATCATAACCCAGTTCGCCTCCACCATATGTAGCAGCCGAAGAAGCATAAATCAACGGAACATGCAGCCGGGTACACCTTTCCCAAATTTGTTTTGAATATTCCAAATTTAAAATGTTGAAAATATTCTCATCAAATTCGGTGGTATCGGTACGGGCCCCCAAATGAATCACACGGTCCACTTCACCGGGATGCTGGTCCCACCAGGCAAAAAAATCATCACGATGAAGTTTGGCAGAAAACTTCTTATTTTGATAATTCGGCTCCTTGGTAAACCGGGTGAAATCGTCTACAATCATGACGTCATCCACCCCTTCCAGATTTAATTTTTGCAACATGACACTGGCAATAAACCCAGCACTTCCGGTCAATACAATCATAACTTACGTTTTTGCAAAAATAGGGAAAACTCTCATCAAAAATGACAAATTCAAGGTTCGGAAACAAAAGCGGAAACCGGCAAAGGGCATTGAAAGAAAAATCCTTAAATTTGTGCACCAGTCCATTTGATTGTATCTACTGACTTAAATTTTATGAAGAAACTATTCTTTTTTCTCTTCCTGATAAACATAACTTGGTTTGCTCAAGCACAAATCAGCATTCCGGCCAAACCGGCCAGCACGAAAATGAACCTGAAAAATGCGGTTCCTTTCGTTTATTTGTCTTCAAAAGAAAAGCCCGTTATTACGCCCAAACCCACGCACAAACCGCAGCCTTTGCTTGCCGGCCTTGTTGTCCCGGTTGACCCGGACGCTCAAAATCAAGGTGTCTGGAACCAATTGCCTGATGGAACAATGGTTTGGCGTTTAGGATTCCGGCTTAAAAATTCGAAGGGAATTAATGTTAGTTTCATCAATTTTCAACTGGCTCCGGGTGATCAACTCTTTCTTTACGGGCCCGACAAAAAACATTTACTGGGTGCCTACACCGGCATCAACAATTCCGTTGCCTTTGCCACCGAGTATATCCCGGGCAACCAGCTTATCATCGAATTTAACACCCGAAGTACCAGTCGTCAGCTACCTTTTGTCATCCATGATGTAGGGAAGATGCTCAACCTTCCACAATATGGTTACAAAGATTTTGGAGATGGCGGCTCATGCGAGATTCCCGTGAATTGCCCCGAAGGAGACCTTTATAAGAATCAAAAAAAAGGAGTGGCCCGCATTCTTTTAAAAGAGGGTGGACAATGGTATTGGTGTACCGGTTCGTTGGTGAATGATACCAAAAACGATGGCAAGCCCTACTTTTTAACGGCCAACCATTGCGGCGAAAATGCCTCTTCCGGCGAATATGCCCAATGGATTTTTTATTTTAATTATGAATCGAATGATTGCAGCCGGCCCAACATTGAACCCATCCATCAAACCGTTACCGGCTCAAAGCTTTTGGCTTCGGCATTAAACAATACAGATTTGGGTTCCGATTTCAAATTGCTTTTGCTGGATACCATTCCTTTGTCGTACAAGCCTTATTTTAACGGATGGGACCGGAGCGGCAACAGCAGTTCAAGTGGAGTGGTGATTCATCACCCACAGGGCGACATAAAAATGATTTCGACCTACAGCACCCCCTTGGTAGCTTCAGATTATTATGGGAGCAGCAATCCAGACGGCTTATACTGGACTGTTCATTGGGCTGCTACCCAATCGGGCCATGGCGTGACGGAAGGTGGATCCTCAGGTTCTCCCCTCTTTAGCAGCGAAGGACTGATTGTGGGCACCCTCACCGGTGGAGATGCCGGTTGTAACAACCTGACAGCCCCTGATTATTTTGGCCGGTTTAGTAAAGACTGGGATGCAAACGGAAGCCTTCCCAGCCGGCAGTTAATGCCTTGGCTCGATGAAGCACAAACAGGAGTTGAAAAAATGCCGGGATTCGATCCGTTGTTACAAGAAGCCATCGCTGACTTCACCTCCGACGTACAAACGGTTCCCATGGGCGGCAATGTTCAGTTCACCAATTTATCTGCCGGCCCCATCACGGCCTATCATTGGGAATTTGAAGGAGGAACGCCTTCCTCATCCACATTAAAAACACCGCCACCCATCCAATATGATGAAATTGGCAATTATCGCGTAAGCCTTGATGTTACCTATGCCGGAGGAACAAATACCAAAGTAAAAGAACAATTCATCGCAGTACGGTCAGTCATTTTTCCCAATCCTACAAAAGACGGAAAAATCAGAATCTTACTGGGCAGCTATCAGCAAGAGGATATTTCGGTAGCCGTTTACAATACACTGGGTCAGCCTTTGAATACTTTTCGACCACAGTTTGATAAAAATTCGGTACACATCACCTTGCCCCACAATCAAAACGGAATTTATTTTGTCCGCATCACGCGAAAAGGAAAAAGCCAGCTTTACAAAGTGCTGAACTTTCACCGGTAACCGTCCTATTTCATTATTGCCTTACAGAAAACGAATCAAATCATATGAACCAAAGATATAAGCATCTTTTTTTTGACCTTGACCGTACCCTTTGGGATTTTGAGAAAAGTGCCATGGAAGCTTTTCGGGAAATGGTAAAAATCCATCAGCTTGAAAAACTGGGAATCTCTCAAGCAGAAGTCTTTCACCGCACCTACCAGGAACACAATCACCGTTTATGGGAAAAATATCGCCTGGGGCAAATTGAGAAATCAGAATTGATGTGGAAACGTTTTCACCTTGCCCTGCTCGAATACGGGGTGAACAATAAGGAGCTGGCAATTCAATTGGGAAACGATTACGTTAGAATAAGTCCTTTAAAGGTCAATCTTTTTCCACATACCATGGAAATACTGGACTATTTGCAGCCCAAATACGCTTTACACCTGATCACCAACGGATTCAAAGAGGTACAAGAGATAAAATTAAAAAGCTCGGGAATGGACCGGTATTTTCAGCATTTGATTACTTCGGAAGAAGCGGGAGTAAAAAAACCGGCAGCCGGTATCTTTCATTTTGCCTTTCAAAAAACCGGTAGTCGCCCTGAGGAGAGTTTAATGATTGGTGATGATTACGATGTGGATATTCTGGGTGCCAAAAATATGGGAATGGATCAGGTTTTTTTCGATCCCGACCGTCAAGCAACTCCCAACGGCAGCACCTATTACATTCAGGATTTAATGGAACTCAAAGAGATTCTTTAAATAGAAGTAGTTTAAAGTTAGAAAGTCAATGGACCAAAGAAAGATGCTATAAATCAGACAATAAATACCTATCATCCCCTTCTGGAAGGGGCGTAGGGGTAGGTTCATTAAAAAAGTTATTTATTGTCTGATTTTTAATTAGATACACATATTAAATAATTTGACTTTAAA
>CBETNY010000051.1:0-8209 GCA_965537275.1 uncultured bacterium
CATATCAAAAAATAATTTAACTTTAAACAAGTTTCTTAAGGTGTTTTTTGTGTGGCGTCTGCAGCGAGAAGTTTTTCCAGCGGAAGGGTTGCATTTTTCCAGTTGAAATTTTTCTGAACAAATAGGTAAGCATGTTTCGCAATTCGCTCCTGTAGCAATTTGTTATTCAATAAGTTGATAAGGTGGTTGGCAAGGTCATCGGCCTGTTCTCCAATCAATATTTCTTTTCCGTTTTCGGCATGAAGCGCTGCATTGGCCAGCGGGGTTGTTACCGTGGGGATGTGCATGGCCATGGCTTCGAGCAGTTTGTTTTGAAGCCCTGTGCCGATTCGCATGGGCGCAACAAAAACCGACGATTCGGCATAAGCCGTTCTGATGTCATCGAGCCATCCGGTTACGATGATTTTTTTACCGGCCAGCCTGCAAACTTTTGCATGGGGTTGGGCTCCCGCCAACAGCAGTTTGGCATGTGGTATTTTTTTCCATACCAGCGGCATGATTTCTTTTGCCAAAAATTGGGCAGCATCGATATTAGGCGGATAGTTCATGTTTCCGGTAAACACGATTTCCTGTTTTTTGTCGAGGTTCATGGGTTTGAAATAATGCATGTCTACCCCATTCCGAACTACAACAATCGACTCTTTTTGTGGGTGGGGAATGAGGGCCTTGTCTTGTTCGCTGATGATGGTTTTCCCATCGAAATGATCAAAAATAAACCGTTCGAAAGACGCCATGCGACGATATTCTAACCATAAAACGGGTTTCAGAAAAATACCGGCATGTTTGGCTCTCCGTTTTAATCCGTGCGAAAATGCATCTTGATAATCAATGGTTTTCGGGAGGGGTTTGTTTATGAGGTAGCGCGCAGTCCGGGCCAGCTGCCCATACAAATGTTCCGGTTGATGCTGTTTGATGAGTTGGTCAATTTTTTTAGCGGCTTTGGCACTATAAAAATATCCGGTTTGAAAGGGGAGTCCTTTTAGAAATGCCAGCAGGATATTCAAAACCCGGCTAAAAAGGGAGAGATCAACAAATGTTACCGAACGGCAATAGGGTTGGAGCAGCGAAAAAGCTTTTTGTTTGTCAATTGTGCGGTTCGAATTTAATGCACATAAAATAATTTCATGGTTTTCAGAAAGGACTTTTATCTGATGATAAGCCCTCAGTTTATCTCCTTTTTCGAGCGGGTAGGGTATTCTGGAAAGTAAAACAAATATTCGCATCGCTTTCAAACGGTCAATGGGTAAAACGCAAAAGTCATAAAATTTCCTGATAAAAGGCCTGGATTTGATGAATGATTGATGCGTGATGATATTTTTCTGCAACCAGGTTCTGTGCCGATTTCCCTATTTCTCTTGCTTTTTCGGGGTGTTCAATTAAAAATTGCAACGATTTGGCGAAATCGGTGGGGGTGTCGGCAATCAGGATGTTTTTTCCGGCCTGGTATTGAATCCCTTCGGCACCAATACGGGTAGAAACCACCGCAAGTCCCTGATTCATACTTTCAAGGATTTTAATTCTGATTCCGCTTCCCGACAGGAGCGGAGCAATGGAGATACTTCCGCTCCGTAAAAAGGAAACGGCATCCTGTACCTCCCCCGGTACTTCCACGCCTTTTGCATGATAATTTAACAGCCATTGGGGCATTTCACGGCCTGCCAATCGGAGTTTTGCAGTGGGAACTTTTTCAAGAAGCCGTGGCCAAACCTGTTCCAGAAACCAGCGTATCCCTTCCTGGTTGGGCATCCAATTCATGGCACCAATGTGTACGATGGTTGCCTCGTGCCCTTTTGTTGGCGAGGATTGCGGTTTCGACGCTTCCAATCCGAAAGGAATACTTTTTACCGGTTTGTGACAGTTGTCTTGAAAAAATTGCGCGTCCTTTCCTGAAATGGGTAAGATTCCATCCAATTGGTTTAAAACCGACCGTTCATATTTTTCGAGACTTTTGGCGAGGTGGTTTAAATAGATTTTTTTAAGCCGTGAATGTTCTTGTTGAGAAATTCGCTGCCAGATTACATGTTCAATATTATGGGCACGCAGGACAATTTTTGCCCGGCTGTGTGCTCTGATTGTTTTTACGTACGGAGCCATAAAAAGGGTTTCGAGCTGTACAATATCAAAGCTTTCGGCTTGCAAAATAGTTTGGAGTTTTGCTTCAAAGGCCTTCGAAATAAAACGTTGAACATGGTACGACCGGCCTCTTATCCAGTTGTATAGTGCTGCGAATGGATTTGGCTTTAAATTTAGACGAATGAACTCAATTTGTGTCAGTTGCCGGTATTCATCTGGAATATCCTCCTGACTGACCGAATATTTATACGAATTGACAGCCAATACTTTTACCCGGTTTCCTGCTTTTGCCAGCCCTTCAATTAGCTCATTCATCGCCATCGGGCCGCCCTCTTTGGGAGGCCACGGCGATTTGTTACACAGAAAGAGAATCTTATAAGCCATGGTTGCGAAAGCTGATTATTTTTTCAATTTAAGGCTCGAAAGCAGTTTGAGGCCCGGCTGAATCAATTTTTTTACAAACCGATGTTCTTCAATATATTTCCGCCAGCTGTCGGCATCGAGTAAAGGAGCGTCGGTAGTGGCTTTGTAGGTGAGAAACAAACCAATGGGCAGGATAACCAAGGTGGAGAGCCATACCCCCAAAACAACACTCATTTCGCTTGTGCGTGCAGCTTTTTCACCGGTTACCGAGATGACATGATAAATAACAAAAAAGAGTACCGAAACCACCACCGGCATGCCCAACCCTCCTTTACGAATAATGGCTCCCAGAGGGGCCCCGATAAAAAAGAAAATCAAACAAGCCAGAGAAAGTTTAAATTTTTGATTCCAGACAATTTCATGTCGAATCACCAGCTCCTTTTTTGGTTTGATGACGCGATCCTTATGAAAAATAAAATTGTCTTTGGCTGTTCGGGTATTTTTCTGTGCCAGGTTGATGATTTCGAGCTGTGCGGCATCATTGTAGTTAAGTAACAAAGGATAAACCGGTTTCTTGACTTTATTTCCGTCGGTGGGTTTTGCCGGCGTTTCAGTGGCAGGACGATCGGTTTGGGGAGCGGTCGTGTCCAGTTTGGCCAGGGTTCCATATTTGCGCAAAGCATTTTTCCGGTAAGCCTCTTCGCGTTGTACAATCTGGCTGCTTAGGGAGTCGATGGCATGATTGAGTTGCCTGACATTGAGCATGGAGTAATGCTTTTTGAAGAGGTCTTCACGGGTTCGACTCAAATCGAGCTGTGATAAATCGAAGGTGAGAATCTGCTTTTTGAACCGGATGTATTCAAAGGGTCGCTTTTTGCGATAGCCTCTTTCGTTGCTGATGTCATGATAGGAATAGCCGTCGTACAGGGTAAAAATTATTTTTTCCTGGTTGGGTGTCAATTCCATCGTGCCTTTTTTTGCTACGGTCACTTTAGTGTTTCCCATGCGTTGGGTGTGATCGTAGATCATCACATCGTAAATGGTCTTGTTGTCTTTATCTTTGCGTCCTGCCCGAATAACATAACCGTTTAATTTGTTGTCGAAAACACCTTCTTCTATGTTAAAAGCAAGTTTTTTCTGGCGAACATCGTAAAGAAGCGATCCGAACTTTAAATTGGCCACCGGATAGACATAATTGGAAAACAAAAAAGCGCTAATGCTAATAATGACAGCCAAAATGGTAAGGGGACGCATGGCCCTGTGTAATGAAATTCCGGCGCTTTTCATCGAAACCAACTCATAATGCTCACCCAGATTTCCAAAGGTCATTAACGAGGAAAGTAAGACAGCCAATGGCAATGCTAAAGGAACGAAGGTGGCTGAAGCATAGAACAATAATCGCAAAATAACATCCCAGTCGAGCCCTTTTCCCACCAAATCGTCAATGTATTTCCAGAGAAATTGCATCAATAAAATAAATAGGGTAATAAAAAAAGTAGCGACAAAAGGGCCGAGATAAGACCGGAGCATGTAAGCGTGTAACTTTTTCATTCAGCGTACCTATAAATTTTTTACAAAGATAAAGATTCTGACTTGCTGCAACCCAACCCGGGATTTTTTGTTTCTTAGTGACAAAGCAGGGGTAAAAGCGTTTGTTTTGCTGTCGTTTTGTCAGAGTAACTCCTGCATAAAAAATCTTGATAAAATGTATTTTTAAACATTCGTAAATAATTGAAAAACAGCATTTAGAATAGGTATATCCACGAAATGAATTCCCTGTTTTTTAAAAAAATTGACACAAAGTGCATCGGCTGAAGGCAGAAAACATTTGATTTGGCATAATCATTGCCCACCTAATGCACAACAAATTGAAACTAAAGTGAAATCAAAAAAATTAATGAAATATAAATCTTATAAGGAGGAAAATAAATGGGAAAAATAATTGGAATAGACCTTGGAACTACCAACTCATGCGTAGCCGTTATGGAGGGGAACGAACCTGTCGTGATCCCCAACAGCGAAGGTAGAAGAACTACACCATCCATTGTAGCATTTACAGAAAATGGAGAAAGAAAAATTGGTGATCCTGCAAAACGTCAGGCCATCACAAACCCTAAGAAAACGGTGGCATCGATCAAACGTTTTATGGGAAACAGTTACTCGGAAACCACTAGCGAAATCAAACGCATGCCTTACGAGGTAGTGAAAGGTGACAACGATACGCCACGGGTGAAAATTGACGATCGCCTTTACACGCCACAGGAAATTTCGGCCATGGTTTTGCAGAAAATGAAAAAAACAGCCGAAGATTACCTGGGACAAACGGTTACCGAAGCAGTGATTACCGTCCCTGCTTACTTTAACGATTCGCAGCGTCAGGCTACCAAAGAAGCCGGTGAAATAGCCGGATTAAAAGTGCGTCGTATTATCAACGAACCTACCGCTGCTTCATTGGCTTACGGACTTGATAAAAAGAAGCAAGATGAAACAGTGGCTGTGTTTGACTTGGGTGGTGGTACTTTTGATATCTCCATTCTTGAACTGGGCGACGGTGTTTTTGAAGTAAAATCGACCAATGGAAATACGCACCTGGGGGGTGATGATTTTGATGAGGTAATTATCAACTGGCTGGCTGACGAATTTTTAAAAGACGAAGGCCTCGACCTGAGAAAAGACCCCATGGCTTTGCAACGTTTAAAAGAAGCTGCCGAAAAAGCAAAAATTGAGCTTTCCAGTTCTACCGAAACTGAAATCAACCTGCCTTACATTATGCCGGTTGATGGTGTGCCGAAGCACTTGGTACGTAAACTGACCCGTGCTAAATTTGAACAATTGGCAGATCACCTGATTAAAGCTACCATTGAGCCATGTAAACTGGCTTTGAAAGATGCCGGCTTGAGCGCTTCGGATATTCACGAAGTTATTCTTGTGGGAGGATCAACCCGTATTCCTGCTATCCAGAATATCGTGAAAGATTTCTTTGGCAAAGAACCTTCAAAAGGGGTTAACCCCGATGAGGTGGTAGCCATTGGTGCTGCTATTCAGGGTGGTGTGTTGACAGGCGAAGTAAAAGATGTGTTGTTGCTGGATGTTACCCCGCTTTCATTAGGTATTGAAACGCTTGGTGGCGTTATGACAAAGCTGATTGAAGCGAATACTACCATCCCGACCAAGAAATCGGAAGTGTTTTCTACAGCTGCTGATAACCAGCCTTCGGTAGAAATTCATGTGTTACAGGGTGAAAGACCCATGGCCAACCAAAACAAAAGTATTGGCCGGTTCCATCTTGATGGAATTCCACCGGCCCCACGTGGTGTGCCGCAAATTGAAGTAACATTTGATATCGACAGCAACGGAATTTTAAATGTGTCGGCCAAAGATAAGGCCACCGGTAAATCACAAAGCATCCGTATTGAAGCTTCTTCGGGATTGTCGGAAGAAGAAATCAAGAAAATGAAATCGGAAGCTGAAGCCAATGCTGAAGCCGATAAAAAGGCACGTGAAAGGGTGGATAAATTGAATGCTGCCGATGCGCTCATTTTCCAGACAGAAAAGCAGTTGAAAGAGTATGGTGATAAATTGCCTGCTGATAAAAAGTCGGAAATTGAAAGTGGTTTGGAAGCATTGCGTACCGCTCACAAATCGCAGGATATTGCTGCCATCGACGCAGCCATGGAAAAATTAAATGCCAGTTGGCAAAAAGCAAGTGAGGATATGTACAAAGGAACGCAAGGCGCTCCCGGCGGACAAACTCCTCCCAATGCAGGACCTGCTGACGGAAATGCTCCCGGAGGCAACGGTGGTGACGATGAAGTGACCGATGTTGACTTTGAAGAAGTGGATGATAAATAATAAAGGTGCTTGTGTATAAGCAATAAAAAAGGCGGCCATGGCCGCCTTTTTTATTTACAATAAGTTGCAAAATAATTTGTTGTCCCCGGTTAATATGATTTTGCAAATACCACACGTCTTTCGGATGGTTTTTTGCTGTAAATACATTTACCGCTCTCTTTTGCGCCGTCGAGAGGGAGCAGGCGGATGGTGGCTTTGGTTTCTTCTTTGATCTTTTGTTCGGTTTCGGGGGTGCCGTCCCAGTGAGCCCAAACAAATCCACCTGCTTCAATCTTCTCTTTAAAATCTTCCCAGGTATCCACCTTATAAGTATGTGATTCGCGAAAACTCAAAGCTTTTTGGAAAATGTTGTCCTGAATTTTTTCCAGTAAGTTTTCAATTTTACCGGCGATATTTTCCATGTGGAGAATTTCTTTCTCAAGCGTATCGCGACGAGCAACCTCAACGGTTCCGTTTTCAAGGTCACGGGGGCCAATGGCCAATCGAACCGGTACTCCTTTCATTTCCCACTCGGCAAATTTAAATCCGGGTTTTTGGGTATCGCGGTTGTCAAATTTAACGGAGATCCCTTTTGCACGCAAGGCATTCATTATTTCGTTTACCTTTTCCGTAATGGCTTCAAGTTGTTCCGGCTTTCTGAAAATAGGAACAATGACCACTTGAATCGGGGCCAGCTTGGGTGGTAACACCAAGCCATTATCATCGGAGTGGGCCATAATAAGTGCACCAATCAGTCGTGTAGAAACACCCCATGAAGTGGCCCAAACAAATTCCTGTTTGTTTTCACGGGTCAGGTATTTTACATCAAAAGCCTTGGCAAAATTCTGTCCTAAGAAGTGCGAAGTACCGGCCTGCAGCGCTTTTCCATCCTGCATCATGGCTTCAATACAATAGGTCTCAACTGCGCCGGCAAAACGTTCGCTGGCCGATTTAACCCCTTGTAAAACAGGGACTCCCATGTAGTTTTCAACAAAGTCGGCATAGACTTTTAAAATAGTCTCCGCCTCTTGGATGGCTTCGTCGCGGGAGGCATGGGCGGTATGTCCTTCCTGCCATAAAAATTCGGCGGTGCGTAAAAATAACCGTGTGCGCATTTCCCAACGAACCACATTGGCCCACTGGTTGATTAAAAGGGGCAAATCGCGATAAGATTGCACCCATTTTCGGTAAGTGTCCCAAATAATGGTTTCTGAAGTGGGGCGTACAATTAATTCTTCTTCGAGTTTGGCATCCGGATCAACTTCTACTCCTCCTTTTCCATCGCTCCTTAACCGGTAGTGCGTTACCACAGCACATTCTTTGGCAAAGCCTTCAACATGGGCGGCTTCTTTACTAAAAAAAGATTTTGGAATAAATAATGGGAAGTAGGCATTCTGGTGTCCGGTTTCCTTAAATTTATCGTCAAGGATTCTTTGCATTTTTTCCCAAATGGCATAACCATAAGGTTTTATAACCATTGAACCTCTTACTGCTGAGTTTTCAGCCAGATCGGCTTTCACCACTAAATCGTTATACCATTGTGAATAATTTTCACTTCTGCTTGTAAGTTCTTTCGCCATTTTGTGTTTTTGGTATAGTCTTTGCAACTTTTTAAATGAACCGCAAAAATAAACAATGTTTATTGATGCACAATACATAAAGCCATGAAGACGATAAAATACATTTTTTTAGGCCTTGTAAGTTTCAGCTTTTTCTACTTAACTTCTTGTTCAAGTTTGCAAAATATGCCTTACGATGATGTCTATTATTCACAGGATAATCAGGCCCCCGCACCTGTTAATCAACAAGTAACCGTGGTAGATCATGCTACCGATAAAAATTATCAACAAGGCAAGGTGGTTGAAATAGACCCCAATACTCCTGTTGCTGATACGGTTTATGATGATTTTTCCGATCAATCGGCTCAGCAGTTCTATGATAA
>CBETNY010000052.1:0-8184 GCA_965537275.1 uncultured bacterium
ATTGCTGGTAGGTGATGGCTTTCAGGTTTCTGTAATCATCATTTTCGGTGAGCGGCTGGGTTTTGTTATAGGCATGCGCATTGCGATAACTTAACAAGGCCATCGCCCGTGCCGCTTTCATTCCCTCTTTGCCTCCTTCCGGATTTTGGTCATAGAAACTTTTGTCGGCCCTGATGGCCATCCGCTGTGCTTCGTTCAGTGCTGTTGTCCACGAAGTCGTTTTTACACCACCGGCAATCATGATTAAATGTTTCACCACTTCAGGTTCCATAATGGCCCATTCCACAGCCTGAAAACTGCCGATGGAACCGCCGGTAAGCATCTGAATTTGTGAAATTCCCAAATGCTTTCGCAAAGCGATATGTGCCCGTACCATGTCGCGAATGGTAATATCCGGAAAATCAGAATAATATGTTTTTCCATCTTTGTCTTTAGAAAGTGGACCGGTGGTTCCGTAGCAAGAGCCCAAAATATTGGCACAGACGATAAAATGTTTGTCGGGGTCGAAGCATTTTCCTGGACCCACCATGCCATTCCACCAATCGGCGACGTCCGAATTGGCGGTGAGGGCATGGCATATCCAAACCACATTGTTGCCCGCTTTATTGAGGTGTCCATACGTGTGATAGGCAATCTCCACCTGATGGAGCTTTTCGCCGCTTTCGAGTGGAAAATCGCCTGTCAGTTTCAGTACTTGCATTTTTAACTAAATTTGATTCAAAGCCTGTTCAATATCTTCAATTAAATCGTCAATGTGTTCAATACCCACCGAAAGCCTGAGCAAGGTAGGGCCAATGCCCACAGCTTTCAGTTCTTCATCGCTCAGTTGCTGGTGCGTGGTAGATGCCGGCTGGATGATCAAAGTCCGTGTGTCGCCTACGTTGGCAAGATGACTAATCAATTGGAGGCTTTCGACAAAACGGGAAGTAGCCTCTTTGGTTCCCTTCAACGAAAAGGTCAGCACAGCTCCGAATCCGTGTTGCAGGTATTTTTTTGCTGTTTCGTGCTTGGGATCGGTTTTTAATCCGGGATACGAAACAGATTCTACTTTGGGATGTTTTGACAACCATTTTGCCAATGCAAGGGTGTTGTCGGCGGCCCGTTGAACCCGTAGTGAAAGGGTTTCAATTCCCTGTAAAAGCAGAAAAGAGTTAAAAGGACTTAATGCGGGTCCGAAATCGCGAAGTCCTTCCACGCGTGCCCGTACGATAAAGGCAATGTTCCCAAAATCAGAATTTTTGCCGAAAACATCGGCAAAAACCAAACCGTGGTAACCTTCGGAGGGTTCCGAGAATTGCGGAAATTTCCCATTGCCCCAATCGTAGCGTCCGCCATCTACAATAATTCCGCCGATGCTGTTGCCATGGCCGCCAATCCATTTGGTAGCCGACTCAACAACGATATGCGCTCCCAATTCAAGTGGTTTGCATAGGAAACCACCTGCACCAAAAGTATTATCCACAACCAACGGCAGATCATATTTTTCTGCCAGTGCTGCAAATTTCTCAAAATCAGGAACTTCAAAACTGGGATTTCCAATGGTTTCGAGATAAATGGCTTTGGTATTTTGATCAATTAACGTCTCAAAATGATTAACCTCCAGATCTTCGGCAAAACGAACCTGGACGCCAAGTCTTTTAAAAGCAACCTTAAACTGATTGTAACTTCCTCCATAGAGATACGGTGATGATACAAAGTTATCGCCTTGTTGCAAGATGTTATTTAAGGCAATGAATTGTGCCGAATGACCCGAGGCTACTGCGAGTGCGGCTACCCCTCCTTCGAGTGCGGCAATCCTTTTTTCGAGCACATCGGTGGTGGGATTCATCAACCGTGTATAAATATTTCCAAATTCTTCGAGGCCAAATAGTCTTTGGGCATGTTCGGTATCTTTAAAAACATATGAAGTGGTCTGATAAATGGGGACCGCTCTGGACAATGTGGTTTCATCCGGCGTATGGCCCGCATGGACTTGTAATGTTTCGTAGTTCATGAGTTTTTGTGTTTATTGATTTGATTAAAAAAATTCCTGATGAATAAAATGAATGGCCGTTTGCACCAAATTCCGTTCGATGACAATGTAGATGGCTACTTCGGAGGCGCCGAATACAATTTGCTGTACATTGATTTTTGCCTTTGCCAATGCCGAAAGCATCCGGGCTGCAATGCCCTCTTTTTGTGTGATTCCCTGACCGATGGCCGCAATCCATGCGATATCATCCCTGATTTCCATCTCGAAATCTTTGGTTTTATTGACTTTACGCACAATTTGCTGTGCAAGAGCCAAATCCTGACGCGATAAAATAAAATGAATGGCCGTTTGTGAAGTCACCACCGAGCGGATGTTACTCCGGGCTTTGTCAAAAGCAGTGGTTACTTCGGCCAGAATTCCCTTTTTTATCCCCACGCCACTGCCTTTCAATTTGAGTAGTGAAATATTCTGGTCGTATGTAATACTTTTAATTACTTCCTCGCTGACCGTGCTTAGTGCATCAATGCGTGTGGCTTCATTTTGGGGCGTTTTGTGTTTTGCCGGATTAAAAAGCCGCACCTTAATGCCTTTGGTCACTAAAGGTTGAATGGTGCGCGGGTGCAATATTTTGGCGCCAAAATATGACAGCTCGGCCGCTTCGAGATAATTGAGTTTTGCTATTTTTTTGATGTTGGAAATCACTTTGGGGTCAGCGCTCAAATAGCCTTCCACATCCTTCCAAACGTCAAGATATTCAGCATCAACACAATGGGCAATACAGGCTGCCGAATAATCGGAGCCTCCACGGCCAAGCAGGACGGTTTCACCTTGCTCGCTTTGTGCGTAAAATCCGGGGATGATGTAAGATACTTTTTCATCCAAATGTTTTTTTAAATTGGATGAGGATTTTTTCAGTAAAATGCTTCCTTGTAAAAACCGCCGGTTGCTTACCAATCCGATGTCTTCGGGGTAAGCCAGTTGGCAAGGGAACCCGTTTTCGTTGAGAATGGTTTGAATCACAAAAGCGCTCATTTTTTCACCATAGCTTAATATTTGGGCGCGACGGGTAGTTTCTGTCTCTTTTTTGTGGCCAAGAAGCACTTTGAGCGACCCGATCATCTTGCCGATGTGTTGAACTGCCTCTGTAAGGGCTTCGGAAGATGAAATATTTTTTTTCAATGCCGAAACATGAATGTTTTGAAGCCTGTTCAATACTCCCACGGTTATTTCCTTATTTAAAGCCTCTAAACGATCGGTGACCCCGAAAAAAGCTGACACCACAATGATTACCGGAAAGGGATACGCTTTAGCCAAAGAAATGATCTCTGACAAACTTTCTTCATTTTTGAGGTTTGAACCTCCTATTTTTAATACGATTTTATGCGACATGCGTGATAAATTTGGAATAATGATTTTTTATCCGAAGCCAATCGGATAGATACAGATCAATGAAATTCGGGACATTGTACCAAAGGAAAATACAATGACCCTATCGCATTCGCATCCTTAAAATAGGGGAGGGAGTAAATTTATGAGTTGTTTGGGAACATGCATTTTTCACCCGGATCGATTGCCCAAAAAGGGTTGAAAGTTGAAAATGAAGATAATTTAAATTCATTGTTTCATTGTTTAAATTATAATTCCATTCCGGATTCTCCGGAATCGGTAGGTATTGGCACCTTTCCATTCAGGCAGGTTGCCGGAGTTTCACAGAGCCTAATCTCTCCACTCCTCTTTATAATCCAAACATCCAATGGTAGGAATATTTGAATAACACGACAAAACTATATAAAATTATTAACGGGCCAACTTTTTGTGGAATATTTTTTAGTTTTGTTTTTTGTTTAATTTATGGACACAACACTTATCTTTAATTATTTCCCCGGCCTGAGTGAGAAGCAAAAGGAGCAGTTTCAACAGCTGGGCCCGCTATATCAGGATTGGAACAGTAAAATCAATGTGATTTCGCGTAAGGATATGGATCAGTTTTATTTGCATCATGTCCTGCACTCATTAGCAATTGGCAAGTTGATTGATTTCAAACCGGGTACGCATATTATGGATGCCGGCACGGGAGGGGGCTTTCCGGGTATTCCATTGGCTATTCTTTTTCCGCATGCTCATTTTTATCTGGTCGATTCCATCGGAAAAAAAATAAAGGTGGTAAAAGAAGTGGCAAAAGCGTTGGGTTTGAAAAATGTGAAAGCCGAGCAAATCAGGATGGAACAGGTGGATCAGTCTTTTGATTTCATTGTAAGCCGTGCGGTTACCGATTTGGAAGCCTTTACGCGGTGGACTTTTTACAAAATCCATAATCAATCAAAACATCGTTTACCTAATGGTATTTTGTATTTGAAAGGGATGGAGATTGAAGATGAAATTACTCGGGTGAAACAATTAAAACGGACAAAGGTTTCCACCTATCCGTTGTCACGGTTTTTTAAGGAAGAATTTTTTGAAAGTAAGCAAATTGTGCATGTTTACAAGTAAAGGTTGATGCGCAGGGTATGTTACGTGGAAGTAATCCATATTAATGTATGACATCCTGTTGACAAAAATATTTCCGTATTTTCGCACCTTATCGAAAATCAATTCAAATTTTAAATAGAATATTATGACAGAAACGTTAAGAAAAACCTTGCGTGAGTCGACTACAGCGAGGTGGTTGGTATTGTTGATTGTTTCGTTTACCATGTTGACCGGATATTATTTTGCCGATGTTATGTCGCCGTTGAAGCCAATGGTTCAGAAATTGGCCGGTTGGGATAACAACAGTGCATTCGGATTGTATTTCGGGTCGTATTCGTGGTTTAATGTATTTTTTGGGATGCTTATTATCGGAGGTATAATCCTCGATAAAATGGGTATTCGTTTTACGGGAACCACTTTCGTGCTGTTAATGGCCGGAGGAGCTGCTTTAAATTATTATGCTTTAACTGATACCTTTATTCAAGGAGGACCGGGTTATCATTTGTTCGATTCGTTTTGGGGTGAGTACAGTGCTTCCACCAAAATGGCTTCCCTGGGTTTTGCCATTTTTGGTGTTGGGGTCGAAATAGCCGGGGTAACTGTCTCGCGTATCATAGTAAAATGGTTTATGGGTAAAGAGTTGGCACTGGCCATGGGATTACAAGTTGCCATTGCCCGTATGGGTACCGCTGCCGCATTGTTTTTTGCACCGAGAATAGCCGGAATCGACGAGGTGGTTACCCGTCCGGTTGCTTTTGGAGTGATTCTTTTGCTGGTAGGTTTTCTGGCTTACCTGGTTTATGACGTGATGGATATCAAGTTGGATAAGGAAGATGTTGAAGCCAATGGAATTGCTGAAGAGGAAGAATTTAAACTGGTTGATGTGGGTAAGATTTTAACCAATAAAGCCTTTATTTATATCGCCATGTTATGTGTGCTGTTTTATTCGGGCGTATTCCCGTTTCTAAAATATGCTTCCGATTTGATGGTGAACAAATTTGGGGTTCCTGCGGTAACGGCCGGTGATATTCCTTCCATCCTGCCTTTTGGTACCATATTATTAACCCCTTTGTTTGGTTATTTTCTCGATCGCAAAGGAAAAGGGGCCAGTATTATGGTTTTCGGGTCAATTCTGTTGATTTTAGTCCATTTGAGTTTTGCTTTTGGAAGTTCCAGTATTGTGTTGGCTTATGCCCTGATGATTATTTTGGGGATTGCCTTTTCACTGGTTCCGGCAGCCATGTGGCCTTCCGTGCCAAAAATTGTGCCTGAGCAATATTTGGGTACTGCCTATTCTGTCATTTTTTGGGTTCAAAATATCGGCCTTTGGGGTGTTCCCATGTTTATCGGTTGGGTTCTCGACAAAACCAACCCGGGGGTATTGGTACAAATTAAACAAGGTGTGGAAGGAGTGAAACTGGATTATACCGTTTCGATGGTGGTGTTTGCACTTACCGGATTCCTCGGACTCCTGTTTGCTTTTCTTTTGAAAATTGAAGATAAGAGAAAAGGATATGGTTTGGAATTGCCCAATAAAGAATAATTTCTAAATTAGTGCCCATAAAAATAAAACATTATGTCTGAACAAAAGAAATTTGTCCCCTTTGTGTCGGTCGAAACCAACATGAAGGAATTTACGCTACGTGCTGTCCTTATCGGGTTGGTGCTGGCCGTTATTCTGGGTGCGGCCAATGCTTATTTGGGCTTAAAAGCCGGAATGACCATTGCGGCCACCTATCCGGCTGCCGTAATTGGTATGGCTTTGATTAAAGCCATGAAAGGATCGGTGCTGGAAGAAAACATTGCTCGTACGGTGGGCTCTATTGGTGAGTCTATTGCTGCAGGAGCTATTTTTACCCTTCCCGCTTTCTACATTGTGTATCTCGATGCGCAGCGTGCAGGGAAAGAGGTGAACAACTTTTTTACCTATGGTACCAGTACGGCTATTTTGATTGCCGGCGGGGTGTTGGGTATTATGTTTGTGGCTTTGCTTCGCCGTGTAATGGTTGAAGATACTGAATTGCCCTTCCCCGAATCGGTTGCCGCTTCTGAAATTCATAAAACCGGTCGCCAGGGTGGGGGTGGATCAAAACTGCTCTTTGGCGCCATGATTTTTGGCGGATTGGTAAAAGCCTTGGGAGAATTTAAATTGTTCTCTACCTATTGGGAAAAATTTATCACATTTGGAAAACAAATCATCACCGGAACCCCCTTGGCAGGTAAAGGCGGTGTGCTCGTGGGTTCACCAGGCATAAGTCCTGCCTATACGGGTGTAGGATATATCATCGGCCCTAAATTGGCCTCCCTCAACTTTAGTGGAAGTGTATTGGCCTGGGGGCTTCTTACACCAATTATTCTTTATTTTATGGGGCCTTATATCGATGTTCAAACCTGGGCTTCGTTTTTGGTACAGCGCCATCTGGCCCCTGATATGACGGCTGCATTGGCTAAAGTAAACGATCCCGTTTTTCAGATTTACCAGGTTTGGAAATATATCGTCCGTCCCATTGCCATTGGTGGTATGCTGGTAGGAGCTATTTACACCCTTTACATGATGAGAAAAAGTCTGTTTACAGGGATTATTCGTTCGGTATCGGATGTTAAAAAAGCGGCTTCGGGTGTAGCTGTGGATACTCCTCGTAATGAAAAAGATTTAAAATTTACCTGGATTCTTACGGGGGTATTGCTTTCGGCAGTTGCCACTTTCTTAATCACCTTTTACATATTTAGCACCTCTGTTTTGGTTGCTGCAGTTGCAGCCACGGTGATGATTATTTTGGCCTTTTTCTTTGCTGCTGTGTCTGGTTACCTGGTGGGCATTATGGGGTCGAGCAACAACCCGATTAGTGGGCTTACCTTAACCGCTTTGGTAGTTACTGCATTGATCATGGTGATTCTTGGCGCCAACGGAACGGACGGCGTGGCTTCTACCCTTGGGGTAGCTGCTGTGGTTTGTGTTGCTGCGGCTGTAGCCGGCGAAATGCTTCAGGATTTAAAAGCCGGTCATATATTGGGTGGAACACCCTGGAAAATGCAGCTGGGCGATATTATTGGTGTGGTGGTTGCTTCCTCAGTGATGTTTTTTGTGATTGCATATCTGAATGAAGGAGATATCGCCACCGGTATCCGTGAAGGTTATGATGGCGGTTTTGGTAGTGCCAAACTTTCTGCTCCGCAAGCCAATCTGATGGCAATTCTGTCGCAGGGTATTGTGGGCGGCAAAATGGCCTGGCCGTTGATTATTACCGGTATGCTCATGGGTGTATCGTTTATCCTGATGCAAGTGAAAAGCCCCATGTTGGTTTGTGTGGGGATGTATTTGCCCCTCGAAACAACCTTTGCCATTTTTGTGGGTGGTTTGATTAAAGGAATAGTAGATAATGCCAAGAAAAAACGTCAACTCAATGCAGAGCAAGATGCTAAGGTTGAAAATACCGGCGTGTTGTTGGCTTCCGGTCTGATAGCAGGTGAAGCATTGGTGGGATTGTTGTTTGCCATTTTTGCTGTGGGAGATATCTTCCCTACTGCTATCTTCGATAAACCTTCGTACATTGTCGGGTTGGTTGTTCTGGCAATTTTGGGTTATATCCTCGTAAAATTACCTTTGAACAGTCTTAAGAAATCTGAATAATCTGTGAAGTGGATTCCAATAAAAAAACCTGCATGACATCTTTTATGCAGGTTTTTTTTGGGCAAAGAGGAATGTATTCTTCTTCTGAATATGTTGATTTGCCGGGTTGGTT
>CBETNY010000053.1:0-8116 GCA_965537275.1 uncultured bacterium
AGGACAGTTTGAAGCATCGCCCGGTACTCATCCTCTTCATTCGCAACGGGGTACTCGCGGCTGCAGCGGTTTTGCTTCTCTTTATCGGATTTCGGTTTTTCAAACCCGGTCAAATCGCTCCCGCAATCCATCAGCACGCAATCATTGAACCCATGTACTCCGCCAATGTGCAATCAGCAGCAATGTCGCTGCGTGTTTGTCCTGATAACAAATTAATAAACAAGCAATTTCCGGTAAATAAAGTACGGGTTTCCCCTGTGAAAAACGAAATGCGTCTGGCCGATATCCAAACAATCTCACCTCGTAAAGTGAGGGATGCTTTGCCGGTGCCTCCTGTTTATGCCGATTTGAGGCTTCCTTTTGTAAAAATGACAACCACTTCGACGCAAATTGTCCGGCCTTTGGTGGTCGAACAGCATCGGCGTGGTCCGGTACGAAGGGTGTTGAGTGGTGCCTTGGGTAAGTTCGACCGTTTATTGGCCAAAGCCCGCCGATCTAAAAGGCAAAGGGGAAAGGGTGAAAAAGGTTTGGTAAAAGTGATTGATTCGGGAGTCATGGCCTTCAATAAGTTTACCGACAGCGATAATCTGGTGATGGTGAAAACCTACGACCATCAGGGAAAACTTTTGGGCTTCGACGTGATTGGTAATGGACTCCATTTTCAGAAAAAAATGACAGGCTCTTCCTCGGCAAAGTAAGGAATTTTTATGCTTAAGGGTTTCTTCCCCGATGAGGGGTTAAGCGAAGTTATAAAAGTTAAAAAAGGGGCGCCGAATAAATCGGCAACCCCTTTCGCATCCTCACACAAACACAAATTATAAACCTAAACTGATGCTTACCAGTTCGGCTATGTCGTAGTTTTTAATTTCCTCTTCTTTATTCGTGTATTTCACCCCGTCCATAAGCATGGTTAAGCAGAATGGGCAGGCCGTACAAATAATGTCGGCACCGGTTTCAATGGCTTGTTCGGTGCGGTCGATAAATATTTCTTTGTCGCCTTTTTCAGCTTCTTTAAACATCTGACCACCGCCGGCACCACAACACATCGAGAATTCACGGTTTTTCTTCATCTCCACTTTTAACGAAGGAATGGCATTCAACACATCACGGGGGGCGTCGAATTCACCATTTCCGCGTCCCAAATAACAAGGATCGTGGAAGGTGATTTTCTTACCGGCAAAGGCGTCTCCCTCAATTTTCAGGCTTCCGTCGGCAAGCCGTTGTTGCAGAAACTGTGTGTGATGCAGTACTTCGTATTTCCCTCCCAATTCGGGGTATTCATTTTTTAACACATTAAAATCGTGTGGGTCGCAGGTGACAATTTTTTTCACCTCGTAACCATTCATGACCTCAATATTTTGCATGGCCTGCATCTGGAACAGCATGTCGTTCCCTGCCCGGCGTGCCACATCGCCACTGTCCGATTCTTCCGTTCCGAGAACCGCAAAATCGACTTTCAGGTGATTCAAAATCTTTACAAAATCACGGACAACTTTTTTATACCGATCGTCAAAGCAGCCTGCTGAGCTGACCCAGAAAAGATACTCCGGTTTTTTTCCTTGTGCAAAAACATCAGCCATTACGGGCACATCAAGGCCTTCGGCCCACAAAAGCCGGTCTTCCGGCGAAAACTGCCAGGGCGCTCCATTGTTTTCGATGTTGGAGAAAACGGTATTGATTTCGGCAGGGGCTTTCGACTCTTCCAAAACCAGGTTGCGTCGCAGCGAAAGAATAATTTCCAACGGATCAATATCTACCGGACATTCTTCCACACAGGCATTACAGCTGGTACAAGCCCATAACTCTTCGGGTGAAATGTAATCGCCCAATAACGCTTTGCCGTCATCGTAATCCTTGCCGTGTTTGTCGATATTCTTGCCCACCTCTTCGGCACGGTCACGTACCGCCATCATAATATGACGGGGCGAAAGCAATTTACCGGTCAGGTTCGCCGGACAAACCGAAGTACATCGCCCGCATTCGGTACACGAATAGGCGTTCATGATGTTCTTCCACGTCAAATCCGTTACATCTTTGGCGCCAAACGAAGGCATCTCCTCATCTTCGGGATTTTCTTCTTCAGCAAGTACACCCAGCATAATCTTGACTTCTTTGGTAATTTCCGGCATGTTGGGCATTTTCGCCAACGGACCTAATTTTGAATACCACACATTCGGAAAAGCCAAAAAGACGTGAAAGTGTTTCGAATAAGGAATATAATTTAAGAAGGCAAAAACACCCACAATGTGGAACCACCACCCAAATTGCTCAATAAAATGAAGCGTTTCATTGTTGAAATTCTTAAACCAGGGCACAAAAATCTGGCTAACCATAAAAGGGCCAACAGCCAGTCCGCCAATAGCCCCCCGGTGCATCAGAAGATAGTCGGCAGCATTCATCGATAAAAATGCCAGCATCAGTAAAATCTCAGTGATTAAGATTAAGTTGGCATCTAAACGTGGCCACGAGGTCATCTCCTTGCTGTGAAAACGCTTTATTTTCAGCACATTTCTACGCCATAAAAAGGTGGCACAGGCCGCAATCACCGCCAAGGCAAAAAATTCAAGGATCGAAACCAACGCACTGTAACCGCCGGCACCCAAAAATTCGCGTAAAACACGATGCGTTCCCAAAATGCCGTCGGTCAAAATTTCAATCATCTCCACATTGACCATCAAAAAGCCAACGTACACAAAAATGTGCAAGATGCCCGCAATGGGCCTTTTTACCATTTTCCCCTGACCGATGGCCACCCGGAACATGGTTTTCCACCGCTCCGATTTGTTGTCGCTGATGTCTAAATCTTTCCCTAAATTGATGTTCCGAATAATAATTTTGACGTTGCGCCAGAAAAATAAAATGGCTGCAATCAAAATAATGACAAAAATGATTTGTGAAACCATGATGCTTTATGTTAAGTTTTTATTCATATTTTTCTTTAGAAAAACCCTCATTTTTTGGCTTTTCTGCGGATAATACAGGGGCCTAAAAATGAAAGCACAATTTTAGGGCAAACTTTGTTAAGAATCAATATAAATATTACGCATGCGTAATAATTTAGTTTTGGTAATCAAAGGTGAGGGTGGTTCATGTTTTTTTGGGCGGTTTCACAGGCTTTCCGCTTTAGCCCCGTCGCCTGCGTCAGGTTTTGCTGGTCAGTACGGGGGCTTCCTGCCGTCAGCCTCCGCCTTCCCGCAAAAACCATGTCGCCGTCTTCCGGGGGCTGCCGCTTCAATCCTTACCGCAACATATCGGCTGATTCCTTCACAAGCACTGGGAATAATTTCCCCGAACCGTTTGTTTTTCACGCTAATTAGAATGGTTTCTAATTAATATCCTACAGCTTGTTTCAATCGTTTTCGGGCTTGGAACCTGTACAAATTTCCCTATATTTGCGAGACTTCAAAACAGAATGGAAATATGCAGCTACCAAAAGTTTATCAACCAAAAAATCATATCAGAATTGTAACGGCCGCTTCCCTTTTCGACGGACACGATGCTGCCATTAATGTGATGCGCCGGATTATTCAATCTACCGGTGCCGAAGTAATCCATTTGGGACACAATCGTTCGGTTCACGAAATTGTAAATACCGCTGTGCAGGAAGACGTTCAGGCCATTGCCATCACCTCCTATCAGGGAGGTCATATGGAGTTTTTCAAATACATGCACGATATGCTGGAGGAAAAAGGGTGCGGTCACATCAAAATTTTTGGTGGTGGCGGTGGTGTGATTCTTCCCGAAGAAATTGAAGCGTTGCATGCTTACGGAATTGCCCGTATCTATTCGCCCGAAGATGGTATGAAAATGGGTTTGCAGGGAATGATTAACGATTTGATGGAGCAGTCTGATTTTCCCACGGGTAATGAGGTGCAGGTAAGTCTTCAAGCGGTACAAGAAAAAAATCCTGTTGCCTTGGCACAGTTGATTTCTGCAGCCGAAAATTACCGCGATCAAGTGGCTGATTTGTTGGATCAATGTGCCAAAATCGGAAAAGAAGCGCATCGTCCGGTGTTGGGAATCACAGGCACCGGCGGATCAGGAAAATCATCCCTGGTGGATGAAATCGTCCGTCGTTTTTTAAACGATTTTGAAGATAAAACCCTGGCCATTATTTCGGTTGATCCATCCAAAAGAAAATCGGGGGGTGCTTTGCTGGGCGACCGGATACGCATGAATGCCATTGATAGTCCGCGGGTTTTTATGCGTTCGTTGGCCACCCGTCAGGCCAACCTTTCCATCTCCAAATATGTGAAAGATGCCGAAGTGATTATGCAGGCTGCCGGATTCGATTTAATTATTCTCGAAACCTCCGGCATCGGACAGTCCGACACCGCCATTGTCGACCACAGCGATGTGGCCATGTATGTGATGACCCCCGAATTTGGCGCTCCCAGCCAGCTCGAAAAAATCGACATGCTCGATTATGCCGACATCATTGCCTTGAATAAATTTGATAAACGCGGGGCACTGGATGCCTTGCGCGATGTGAAAAAGCAGTACCAGCGCAACCATCAGCTTTTTGAAACCTCTTTGGATGAGATGCCCGTTTTCGGTACCACGGCTTCCCAGTTTAACGATCCCGGGGTAAACAAATTATACAATCATCTGTTTTTAACCGTTAAAGAGCGTACCGGTGTCGATTTCCATTCCCATCTGCAACCTATCGCTGAAAACACCGATAAAATTCAAATTATTCCGCCCCAACGGGTACGGTATCTTTCGGAGATTTCCGAAACGGTTCGCAACTATAATCAGTGGGCCGAAAATCAGGCTGCCATTGCCCAAAGGCTTTTTAGTATCCGGCAGACCATCGAAACACTCAAACAAGAGGGAGATGAGGAGAGTGTGGAAAAACTTCAGACTGTTTATGATAAGGTACAGGAAGAACTTGACCCGCACAATTTGCGTTTGCTTAACGACTGGGAAAAGAAAAAAGAAGCCTATGCCAACCCCGAATTTAGTTTTCGGGTGAGGGATAAAGTTTTAAAAATAGAAACGCATACAGAGTCGTTGTCGCATCTGCAGATTCCAAAAGTAAGTATGCCCAAATTTACCAGTTGGGGTGAAATTTTACGGTGGGCACTTAAAGAAAATGTTCCCGGTGAATTTCCATATGCTGCCGGTGTGTTTCCCTTCAAACGTGAAGGGGAAGATCCTACCCGCATGTTTGCCGGTGAAGGGGGTCCCGAACGCACCAATCGAAGGTTTCATTATGTTTCGGCAGGGATGCCCGCCAAACGCCTCTCCACCGCTTTCGACTCGGTCACCCTTTATGGTGAAGACCCCGACCGGCGCCCCGATATTTATGGGAAAATCGGTAATTCCGGGGTTTCAATTGCCTGCCTCGACGATGCAAAGAAATTGTATTCCGGATTTAACCTGGCCGATCCCAAAACCTCGGTTTCCATGACCATCAACGGTCCGGCTCCCACCATGGTGGCCTATTTTATGAATGCGGCCATCGACCAGCAGTGTGAATTGTATATCCGTCAAAACGGGCTGGAAGCCGAAGTGGAGCAAATTATCGAAACCATCTACAAAGAAAAAGGAACCGAACGCCCCCGTTACCAGGGTGAATTGCCCGAAGGAAACGACGGATTGGGATTAATGCTTCTGGGAGTTACCGGCGATATGGTACTGCCCAAAGATGTGTACGAGCGCATCAAAGCCGATACACTGCGCAAAGTACGCGGGACGGTGCAAGCCGATATCCTTAAAGAAGACCAGGCCCAGAATACCTGCATCTTTTCCACCGATTTTTCATTGAAGCTGATGGGCGATATCCAGGCTTATTTTATCGATCATCAGGTGCGTAATTTCTACAGTGTCTCCATCTCGGGTTACCATATTGCCGAAGCAGGGGCCAATCCCATTTCACAATTGGCTTTTACCCTGGCCAATGGTTTCACCTATGTGGAATATTATCGGGCACGCGGCATGAATATCGATGACTTTGCTCCCAATCTCTCTTTCTTCTTTTCCAATGGTGAAGATCCTGAATATGCCGTTATCGGGCGCGTGGCCAGACTAATCTGGGCCAAAGCCATGAAGTTGAAATACGGCGCTAACCCACGCTCTCAGAAATTAAAATATCATATCCAGACTTCAGGACGGTCGTTGCACGCACAAAACATCGATTTTAACGATATCCGGACTACCTTGCAAGCGTTGTATGCCATTTATGACAACTGTAATTCGTTGCATACCAACGCCTACGACGAGGCCATTACCACACCAACCGAAGAATCTGTACGCCGTGCCATTGCCATTCAGATGATCATCAACAAAGAGTTGGGTTTGGCAAAAAATCAAAACCCTTTGCAGGGATCTTTTATCATTGAAGAGCTAACCGACTTGGTTGAAGAAGCTATTTTGTCAGAGTTCGATCGTATTACCGAAAGGGGCGGCGTGTTGGGAGCCATGGAAACCATGTATCAGCGTAGTAAAATTCAGGAAGAATCGTTGTATTACGAAACCCTCAAACACAGTGGAAAACTCCCGATTATCGGCGTAAACACTTTCTTGGGTAAAAATGGCTCCGAAACAGTGGTGCCTGGCGAAGTAATCAGAGCCACCGAATCGGAAAAGGAGTATCAGATTCATATGCTTGATCAACTACATAAAACCTGGGAAAAAGAAACCCCCGTTCAATTAAAAGCTTTACAGGAGGCCGCCGTGAAAAATGAAAATATTTTTGAAAAACTGATGGAAGCCGGTAAATATGCCTCCATCGGACAAATTACCGGTGCCCTTTTTGATGTGGGTGGTCAATATCGTCGCAATATGTAATGTCAGGCACAAACATCTTTTTGTATTTTTATCAAAAAATTCAATCCTCATGCTAACAAAATGTATTCTTATTGTTTATCCGGTAAAGTATGAAACCAAAATTGCCATCTACCGGAATAATGAACCGGTTTTTCTGAAAACCATCAAACATAAGCAAGAGGAACTGGAACAATTTTCCAGCATCCCCGACCAGAAAGATTTCCGGAAAACACTTATCCTCGACGAGTTAAACAGGAACAAGTTCAACCTGGATAATATCGTCATTATCATGGGGCGCAGTGGTATGGTAAAACCCGTTTCGCAAGGCGTGTACGAAATTAATCAGGACATGGTAAACGATCTGAGACAAGGTGTTATGGGAATGCATGAAACAAATCTGGGAGGGTTGATTGCCTATGATCTGGCCGCCGAATGGGGTAAGAAAGCCTACATGGCTAACCCGGTGGTGGTGGATGAGCTTTCCGATTTGGCCAGGGTTACCGGGCATCCTAAATTTGAAAGAAAATCGATTTTTCATGCCCTCAACCACAAACATGTGGCTTGTAAATATGCCAAAAGTGTCAATAAAAATTACACCGATTTAAACCTGATTGTTTGCCACATTGGAAGTGGTGGCATCTCCATTGGTGCCCACCAGCATGGCCGGGTGGTGGATGTGAACCAGGCTTTCGACGGCGGCGGCCCCTTTTCAATCAGACGTACCGGCACCTTACCCATGGGGCAGTTGGTACACATGTGCTATAGCGGTGAATATACCGAAGAGGAGGTGATGGAGATGATTACTTCCAAAGGAGGGTATACCGCTTACCTGGGAACCGATAAGCTCAATCAAATCAACAAAATGATTGCCGAAGGAAACGAACAAGCCCTGTTTATTTCAAAAGCCCTGGCGTATGCCGTGTCGAAAGAGATTGCCTCGCATTACGCCACCCTCGAAGGAGAGGTGGATGCCATTATCCTTACGGGGATGATTTTCGACAGTGAACGGTTCCTTGAAAATGTGAAAAAACGAATTAAAGGAATTGCTCCCATCGCCCTTTATCCATCGGTAAACGACTTCGAAGCCCTTGCCCGTTACGGCCTGATGATTTTGAAGGGGGAAACTGAAGTGAAAGCGTATTAATATTTTTATCCAGTCATTTCGACCATCGGGAGAAATCTTTCAGAAGCACACATTGTCCTTTCGACCGACAGGGAGAAATCCCCTCGGTAAGAACCTGTATCCCGGGAGATTTCGTAAAAATCAAATAATAGCTTGAAATCTAATGCCTTTTCAACTTTCAATCGCCATAGCGATCGGCCGGTTTACTAAAAATAAACAACC
>CBETNY010000054.1:0-8076 GCA_965537275.1 uncultured bacterium
TAAACTTAGTTGTTGTAACTATGGTTGCGGTTTGTTTTCGGTTCAGGTTCGGTTCACCCGGCTAACTTTAATAACCTCCTTAATTTTACGAAGATCGGAGATGAGTTTTTTTAACTTGTTGGTGTCTTCTACATAAAGCTTAATTTCCATGTTGGCCAGGCCTTCTTTCGATTCGATATTGATTGCGCTCATGTTGATATGATGTTTCAGCGAAATCAAATCAGTTACTTGATTTACCAAGCCGATTTTATCTTTTGCATCAATTTTCAAGATGGCCAGGTAAGTAATCCCTTCTGCTTGCTTCCACTTGGCTTTGACAATATTTCGGCCATAAACCGACATTAGTTGGATGGCTTTGTTACAGTCGGTACGGTGCACCTGAATGGGTTCTCCCGGAATCTGTAAAGCCAATACGTCGTCGCCGGGAATGGGGTTGCAACATTTTGATACCACATAATCAAGTTCGTTAATTTTTATAGGTTTTTCTTTGTCGTTTGTGATTGTTTTGTTTTCCTCTTTTGGGGGTTTGTTGGTTTTATAGATAAAGGGCAGGTGCAGATTTCTAAACCAACTACTTTTTTCTTCGGGTTTTAATATCTCTTTGATGTTTTGTGGGGTAATTTTATCAGTGGCGACAAAGTAATAAAAATCAATCAGGCTTGTCAGGTGGTTGGCAACAACAAGTTTGTGAATGTTTTGACTGTGATAGTCAATATTGAGTTGCTTGAAAATTTCTTTTAATTTTTCTTTGCCACGGTCGGTATATGCTTTTCTTTTGTTTTTAATGGCGTTCTTAATACCCGCTTTGGCCCTTGCGGTCACAACATTTTTAAACCATTCTTCGGTGGGTTCCTGAATGCGTGATGTGATAATTTCTACCTGGTCGCCACTACGCAGATGATGATCAATGGATACCAATCGCCGGTTCAAATTGGCACCAATGGCATGGTTCCCCAAATCGCTATGGATGGCGTAGGCAAAATCAAGAACGGTAGCTCCGTTAGGGAGCGTATATAAATCACCTTTGGGTGTAAAAACATAAATTTCTTCGGCAAATAGATTTTGTTTAAAAACATCAATAAACTGAATGGCTTCTTCATCGTCATCCATCAAAAGCAGCTCTCTTGTTTTTTTGAGCCAGACATCTAAAGCGCCTTCTTCCTGAGGGTCTTTTTTGTACTTCAAATAGGCTGCATACCCTTTTTGGGCGATTTCCTGCATGCGTCGACTCCGGATGTGAACATCCACCCAACGACCATTTTGTCCCATAACAGTGGTGTGAATGGCTTCGTAACCATTTGCTTTGGGTGTACTCATCCAATCGCGTAACTTTTTATTGTTGGGCTTGTAAATCTTTGCTATGGCTGCATAAACCGCCCAACATTGCAGGCTTTCATTTTCAACCGAAGTATCAATAATAACATCAAGGCTGAATGTGTTGTAAATTTCTTCGAAGGGTAATTCGGTTCGCTGCATTTTTTTCCAAACCGAATAAGGGGTTTTTATATTAATGACCAATTCAAATTGGATGCCTTGTTTTTGAAGGGTTTGCTTAATCGGTTGCATAAAATGATGCAGGTATTGTTCGCGTTCCTGTTTTACCTGATCCACTTTATTTTTAATGTCCTCATAAATATCGGGTTGCGAATATTTAAACGACAGTTCTTCAAGTTCGCTCTTCATGGCAAAAAATCCCAGACGGTAAGCCAGAGGGGCGTAAATGAAAAGTGTTTCCGAAGCAATGCGCAATTGTTTTTCGCGGGGCATAAACTCCAAAGTGCGCATGTTGTGCAGCCTGTCGGCAAGTTTTACTAAAATAACCCGTACATCGTCAGAAAGTGTAAGAATGATCTTCTTTAAGGTGGCCGATTGAGCGGTGGAGTTTGTTTCGGAGATTTTATCAATTTTAGTTAAGCCATCAATAATGCGGGCTACCTTTTTCCCGAACATGTTTTCCACATCTTCGAGGGTGATTTCCGTGTCTTCCACCGTATCGTGCAAAAGAGCGGCAATAATTGATGTGCGACCCAGTCCCATTTCTCCGGCGGCAATGGTAGCCACTGCAAGCGGATGATAAATGTATGGCTCTCCCGATTTTCTGCGATCGTCTTTATGGGCATCTGCAGCCATACGAAAAGCACGACGGACATCCCACAAATCTTTGGTCTCCTTCCGGGTTGTCCACACTTCAATTAAGTGCCTGTATTGGCGCAAAATCTCTTGCTTTTCCTTTTTTTCTGCTGCTGAATCCATATGGTTTACCATCAAGCTAACAAAATTAGTGCTTTTTGTCGGATAGAAAGTGATTCAATAAACTACTTTGCTCATTTTTTTTAATCTTTCATGGGGTTGGTCATTACGATGGATTTGTGAGAATGAAGAAGATTATTTGTAGTTTTGAAGTCAGTTCAAGAAGATTATGAAGCGCTATACTATTTTTATCTTGTTGCTGTTTGCTTTTGCCAAATCCGGTTTGGCAACCCATCAACGGGCGGCAGAAATTACCTATAAGCATATTGAGGGGCTGACGTATCAGTTTACGGTTACCATGTACACGCGAACCTCCAGTCCGGCAGATGATTATCGCGATAGCATACCCATCGTGTGGGGGGATGGTCTGGTTGAAATGATTCCGCGTATTGATTTTTACCCATTGGGAAATGACATTTCGTTTAACCGTTATGTGGGAAAACATACCTATGCCGGACCGGGCGCTTACACCATTAGCGTGGAGGACCCGAATAGAAATAATGGGGTGGTTAATATTCCCAATTCGGTGAATGTCCCCATGTTTATTGATTCTTATTTGGTGATCAATCCTTTTTTAGGGTACAACAATTCGGTTAAATTGCTTAATTCACCCATTGATGAGGGCTGTGTCGGAAAACCTTTTTACCATAATCCGGGTGCTTTTGATGAGGATGGTGACAGCCTTTCGTATAAATTGGTGGTTTGTAAAGGTGCCAATGGAAAAGATATTCCTGGCTATAGTTTTCCAAAAGCTTCGAGCCTTTTTACCCTCGACTCGGTTACAGGCGATTTGATTTGGGAAAATCCTATTTTGCAAGGGGAGTATAATGTTGCATTTTTAACACAGGAATGGCGACAGGGTATCTTGATTGGTTATGTGCGTCGCGATATGCAAATTACCATCGTTAGTTGTGCCAACGAACCACCTGTCATTGTTCCGTTACATGACACTTGTGTTCAGGCGGGCGATACCCTTCGGTTTTCCGTAAGGGCCTATGATCCCGATAGCTCCAATCTAACGCTGACGGCCTTTGGCGGCCCTTTTGAGCAGACCGTAAACCCGGCCTATATTTTTCCGGATCCGGCAGAGGGTAAAGATGAGGTAACCGCCACTTTTGTTTGGCCCACAAACTGTTCGCATGTGAAGAAAGGGGCCTATTCGGTAGGGTTTAAAGTAAAAGATAGTGGCTTTCCCATCGGACTGGCTACTTTTGAAAATGTTTTGGTAAAAGTGGTTGCTCCGGCTCCTGAAAATCTCGATGCCCATGCTTTGGGTAATGGTATCAACTTACATTGGAACAAGTCGGTGTGTGCAAATGCAACGGGATATCGCGTTTATAGAAAAGAGGACAGCACCGCATGGCAGCATGGCGAGTGTGAAACGGGGGTTCCTGCCTACACGGGTTTCCGGCTTATTGGAACTTTATCTGATCGAAACGATACAGTATTTCGCGATGACCAACAGGGTGCCGGATTGGTGACAGGGCAAAAATATTGTTACCGTGTGATTGCTTTCTTTGCTGATGGAGCCGAAAGTTATGCTTCCAATCAGACTTGTGCCGCCCTAAAAAGAGATGTGCCCATTATCACGCATGTTACCAATCTTAAGGATCGGCCAACGAAAGGATTTGCCAGAGTCGATTGGGTGAAACCTGATGCGCTGGATACTTTACAGTTTCCTCCTCCCTACCTCTTTAAACTTTACAGGGGAGAGGGTTATTCATTAAATAATCCGCAACTTATTCGGGTTTTTCAGGGAGGAACGGATACCCTTTGGGTAGACTCTTTAATTAACCTGAATGCCATGAAAAATGCGGTAAGTTACCGGGTTGATATGGAAAGTGAAACCGCCGGATTTATTGGTAGTTCACAACCGGCTTCTTCAATATTTTTGAGTATTCAACCGGCAGATAAACGGTTGCGACTGTCGTGGAATGCACAAACTCCCTGGAGAAATACCCGGTATGTAGTGTATCGTAAGAACATACAAACCCATGTTTTTGATTCCATTGCCGGGACTACGCAAACCTATTATCAGGACAAAGGGTTACAAAATGATCAGAATTATTGTTATTTAATTAAGTCGGTCGGGGGGTATACCCTGGATGGCTTGGTTAATCCCATCGTTAATTATTCGCAAATTGCTTGTGCTGTTCCCAATGATGTGGTGGCGCCTTGCGCTCCATTTGATACAGTGAGCACCGATTGCAGTCAAATTGAAAACACCTTGAAAATATGGATGGCTCCTGAAGATTCGTGTTTTTATGATTTAAAATCGTATTACGTGTACTATGCTTCTCCCGGTTCTGAGCTTACCTTGATTGACTCGCTTGATGGAGATCATGCTGACACAGTGTATTATTTGCATCACAATTTGTCAAGTGTGGTAGGTTGCTATGCAGCACGGGCTGTTGATACCGTGGGTAATTTGAGCGACCTTAGTCCTATGGTATGTGTTAATTATGATGCCTGTCCGCAGTATGAGCTTCCCAATGTGTTTACTCCCAATGGGGATGGTGTGAACGATAAATTCACGCCCATGCATTCGCTGAGTGATAATCCCAAATCGACCGTCGATCATATCGATATGGTTATTTTAAATCGATGGGGAAGGGTGGTGTTTTCCACTCACGAGCCCATGATTAATTGGGATGGCACCAATAAATTTTCACACAAAAAATGTCCTGACGGCGTTTATTTTTATACTTGTGAAGTTTATTATAAAGGTAATGACGGGTTTCACAAACAGCATCTTCAAGGTTCCGTGAGCATTCGCAGTGGCCGATAGGGGAGGTGTCTTGTAACTTTTCGCCGGTTTGGATCGTTTTAGTAAAAACAATAAAATGACAAGCGATGAAAAGTTTAAAAAAAATTCAGCCCGTCTTGCTGGCTTTCTTACTCCTGATGGGTGTTCCCTCGATGGGGCAACGTTTTCACAAAAATCTAAAAGGAAATGGAGATGTAATCCGGTCAAGTAAAATAGTTCCTGCCTTTGATAAATTGAAAGTTTCCGGTGTTGATCATGTCTTTCTTATCACCAAAGACAATGAACCTTACACTGTTGTGGTTGAAACAGATGCCAATTTAATGGATCGCATCGAAGTGGATGTGGTTAATGGAACTTTGCGTTTTCAATACAAGGATTTGAATCCTACACAATTAAATTTTTATGTTACTGTTCCGGGGCTTTCTGCCGTCACCAGCTCGGGGGCAGCCAGTGTCACCACCATGGATGATCTTCAGGGCAAAACATTAAAAATCAATGCGAGTGGGGCTTCCAGTGTAAAGATGAATGTTCATTATGATTACCTGCAATTAATTGCCTCGGGTGCAGCTGATGCACATCTGGGTGGAACAACCAAACGAATGAATGCCGTATTAAGTGGCGCAGCCAATGTTAAAGCGGCTAAACTTACGGTAGATTCGGTTTTTGTTAAAGCTTCAGGGGCTTCAAACATGAAAATTAATGCTACCCGATTTCTTAATAAAAATATCAGTGGGGCAGCCCATATTCAATGGGTAGATGAGCAGTCGAAAACCCTTCAAATTAAAACACGTAACCAGTCGCCCCGGGTGGTGGTATATGGTAATAAGCAGAAAATCAGTGATAACGATACCACACGTGTGGATGTGGGTTCGTTGCATGTTGAAGTGGTGGATGGCGATACGACCAAAGTAAATGTGGGCGACCATACGTTGGTGGTCGACGATCGTGGTAACGTTAAATGGAAAAGGAGTAAACATCCTCGGTTTAACGGCCATTGGGGTGGTGTTGAACTGGGTATTGGCGGTTATGTTAACAATCAGGGCGATGCTGTCTTGCCAGCCAGGTACAGTTTTATGGATTTACAATACGAAAAATCAACGGACATCAACGTGAATCTTTTCGAACAAAACATTCCTTTTAACAAGTCTAAAACTATCGGAATGGTTACTGGTCTGGGTTTTACCTTTAGCGACTATCGGTTTACACAGCCTACCTATTTGTCCGGTACCAGCAGCACCTTCGAAGGGTATTATATCCAAAATGTTAGGGTGGCAAAATCAAAATTGTCAATTTACTATGTGAATGTTCCGTTCATACTCGAGTTTCAGACCGGAAACAGCAGGCGGAGCCGGAGGTTTCATTTGGGAATGGGTATTGTACTTAATGCACGTTTTAATAGTCATACTAAACTCTATTTCCAGGAACGAAACAAACAATATTTTTTGGAAGATCCGGTGACGCATGAGGTAAGTGCCAATTATTATACTACACCCGATCGTGAAGACCGAAATATTGTGAAAACCCGCGGAAGCTTTAATTTGAATCCTTTTTTGGTGAATGGTACCCTGCGGTTTGGTTTTGGAAATTTAAATCTCTTCGCCAATGTGGCATTAACGCCTATGTTTCAGGCTCAAAAAGGACCTGAACTTTATCAGTGGTCGGCAGGCATCAGCCTGATACCCTGGTAAGTGAAGCAGACTCAGTGATGAAGGCGGTTGGAAATTCCGCTAGTCATGATAAAAAAAGGGGAACGTATCCGGTACATTCCCCTTTTTTGTGGTTTGATTTTTTTAATAATTTTCCGAACTGGCAATTCCTTTCATGATGGCTACGCTTCCGCCGGCACCAATCCGTGTGGCCCCGGCTTGAATCATCGCGACAGCGGTTTTAAAATCCCGAATTCCACCACTGGCTTTCACACCCATTTTTGGCCCGACAATCCGGCGCATCAAAGCCACATCTTCAACGGTAGCTCCGCTGCCGGTAAAGCCGGTGCTGGTTTTCACAAAATCGGCTCCTTCTTTCTTTGATATTTCGCAAGCCAGTATTTTCTCCTCTTCGGTAAGCAGAGAGGTTTCGATAATAACTTTCAGAATGGTGTTGCTTTGGCAAACGCGCCGGACCGCGCGGATGTCTTCTTCAACCATTTTCAGGTTTCCCGATTTAAGCGCACCGATGTTAATGACCATATCCAATTCGTGGGCGCCGTTTGCAATTGCATTTTCTCCTTCAAAAGCCTTGCTCCGTGTATCCATTCCGCCCAAAGGGAAACCGATTACCGAGCATACTTTTACGGATGATCCGCTCAGTTTATTAGCAACAAAAGGTACCCACGACGAGTTAACACACACCGATTTGAATTTGTAATGCAATGCTTCATTGCAAACCTGTTCAAATTGGTCCTGTGTTGATTCCGGTTTTAATAAGGTATGATCGATATATCCAGCCAATTCCTGAGGGGTAATACTTGCAGGAGTTGTGTTTTTTGAAACCAATCCTTGTTTTTCAAGTTTCGAAAGAACCTCTTTCGTAATTTTCTCAATCAACTCGTTTTCTTCCATGTCTGTTTACATTCTTTTAATTGAAGTTATTTTATTTATTCCGGGCCAATGCCATCCTCCTTCAAAAGGGGGCTCCATAACCTGGCCTGAGTAACAATTTCTGAAATTGAATGCTATAATACTTTCAAAATTAATACATTGGTATTGTTATGCGTTCGGCTGTTGACAATAGTCTCCGGACTCCAACAAAGGGCTGTGCGGATTTCTTTTGCCAGGGCAAGTGCAAAATCGGGAAAATCTACTTTTGTGGTGCTGTTATTGGTACCCATAATTATAGACTTTATACCCCAAGGCCATCATTTCGTTATTTTCCATCAGTTTGAATTATTTAATGAATACGCTTTCCCTACAGGTTCATGAACTCGGCCGGATTTCACTTTTTGCTTCCCGGTAAACGGGAAGCAAATTTGGAATGCAAAGTTAATAAATTATTTATCATGATGATAATAGGGGCTTTTTCATGTAAGCTTCGAACTTCATTACGGGCTAATTCCTATT
>CBETNY010000055.1:0-8066 GCA_965537275.1 uncultured bacterium
TAATGGTATTGAGTCAATTATGTTCCTCAAAATGAAGAAATAATAGCTCTAAATCTGTTAGTATTTAAAGTTCCTGAATTACTCTAAGCGCTTCTTCAACATGTTTTTCATCTTGCATTTGAGAGTTGAATTTACCACTGGACACAATGAATTAATTATTAGCAGGAAAAGATAAAATTAAATACTTTTACTATTTAATAATTACCCACCGGGAATAAAAGCTTCCTATATATTGTCAAACTTCCCAATAAGATTGTCAAATATATGCTTAAATCGTTTCTAAGATTAATATTTATTACAGTAGCAATAGGATTTGCCACAAACGTTATGGCGCAAAACAACCTGCTTATTTCAACGTTGGATTCTGCAAAAAACTTACGTAATGCCGGAAAATTTAATCAGGCAATTAGGGTGATGGAAAACTTTAATGCCCAATATCCCGATAATATATGGGTGTTGGAGCTCTATGCCGAAACACTGTTCTGGATCAAAGAGTTTGATAAAGCAGATTACATATACCGAAGAGCTATCCGAATCTATCCAAACAACTTTGATGTAAAATATGAGTATGCTCTCTTTTTGTTTAATCAAGAAAGGTATGATGAGGCACAAGAGTTACTTCTTTTATATAACAATAACCAGCCTGACAATGCAGGAGTTCTATCTTTGTTAGGTATCACAAATTACTATTTAGGAAATTTTAAAATTGCAGAGAATTATCTAAAAAAATCACTAAAACTCAACCCTAATGATAAAAAAACTAACGAAATTTATAGTGAAGTATCGCATATTGTAAATCCTTGGATTAAAGGTACGGCTGAATTTACAAATGATACGCAACCCATGAGGTTAAGGCAACCTACTATCTCAGGGGGTTGGTATAATTCGCATTTTTTAAACTTAACTTTTACTACTAACTATCAGAATTTTTCGGCAAACAGTACCATCTCGAACATGACAGGGTTAAACATACAAAACAGCTTTATTTTTCCGAAAGCAGGATTTAAAGCAAACATTTCAGCCGGATATATCTACACTTTTATTAATAAGAATTTTGATTTTACATGGGGTTTAAATATTGATAAAAAAATATCAAAGCATATTCACATAAAAATGGAGGGAGAACGCTCGCCATACACCTACACCATTGCCAGTATAAATAACCCCTTTTTACGAAACCGATATAGTGCTTCACTATTGGTGGAAACACCTCAAAGTTGGAATGCTGACATTGGGTACATCGGTGAATATTTTCCTGATACCAATAGTGTTCAAACTGCTTATGCCTGGCTGCTTAGTCCTGTAATAAAATTTTCGGTGTTCAAAATAAATATTGGTTATGCTTTTAATTATTCCAATGCCAACGAAAGCAGATATGTGCCGAAACAGTCTTTAGATGAAATACTTACAGATTATGACTCGTTGAATCAAATAACCGGTATTTATGATCCGTACTATACACCCCATAGTCAATTTTCAAACTCAATACTTGCTAATATTTTTATTGCTCCCACAAAAAATATGAATATTAAGCTGCATGCCTCTGTTGGGGTTTTCGCTCGTATCCTGAATCCCTATTTTTACCTTGACAAAACCAACGGAATAATTAAAATTGAACAGGACTTTTACAAGGAATCGTTTACGCCTTTGGATCTCGGAATCAATCTGAACGCAGATTTGTCAAATAAAATACAATTAGACGCTTCTTATCAGTTCTTACAAACGGTTTATTACAACACAAACAATTTCAAACTTGGTTTAAAAATCTTTTTTTAATATGCGGAGAAAAAAAGACAAAGACTTATGGAAATACAGGGAGGCACGCGTTGTTACAAATGCTGACAGGTTTATTTATTTAATATTGTTTGTAGCCGGAATTTTAAGCATAATCCGATTTGCTGATTGGTGGTTCCGTGCCGGACATATAGAATCGTTGCCGCTTTATATTTTACTATCGTTAATTACCTGGTATGGAATTTTACGTTTAGTGTTGATTTGGATTAACTATTTACGTGTTAAAAAACCTGAATTTATTCCTGCCAAAACCGGGATGAAAGTTGCCATTTTTACTACAAGTTCTCCTGGCGAACCTCTAAGTATGTTTGACAAAACATTAGAAGCCTGTGCCAATATTACTTACCCGCACACCACCTATTTATTAGATGACACCCAAGACCCTGCATTTAAAAAAGTAGCTGCAAAACATGGAGCCGTATGGCTCAACCTTGTTGGACTTCCTGGAGCAAAAGCAGGAAAGGTCAATGCCGCTCTTAAAATGATTGATGAAGATTTTGTGCTTATTATGGATCCTGACCATATTCCTTTCCCAAATTTTCTTGATAAAGTGTTGGGATATTTTCAAGATGAAAAGGTAGGTTTTGTACAGGTGGCACAAACCTATTATAATCAGTATCGTTCGTTTACTGCCAAAGGAGCTGCCGAGCAAACATATACATTTTACGGGCCTACTCTTATGGGTCTTTATGGCAATGGCTCAAGTGTGGCAATTGGTGCTAACTGTACATTTCGTAAAAAAGCTCTGGAGTCGATAGGTGGCCATGGCGTTGGTCTTGCCGAAGATTTAATTACATCAGTACGTTTACATGCTAAAGGCTGGAAATCTGTTTTTACCCCAGTTGTTGTTAGTCGTGGTTTAGTTCCTGAAGACTTTGGCTCATTTTGCAAACAACAGCTAAAATGGTCAAGAGGTGTGTTTGAGGTTCTTTTCTCAGAAATACCAAATCTTTTTAAAGGGCTTAACTTTTGGCAACGCATATCCTATCTTTCCATTAGTACTTATTACCTTGTCGGGCTTATCAGTTTACTATATTTTACAATACCATTTCTCTATTTTTGGATGGATATTTTACCTGCCAATATGTTGTTTAGCGAGTTTATTATATATGGCGCTCCAATTGCTATTATCGCCATTGCAATATATCTTTTTGTACAACGATGGCTTTCGCACCCTGATGCCGAACGGGGCATCCATTGGCGGGGAATGATTTTAAAAACAGCTACCTGGCCTGTATTTCTTCTTGGTACATTACTTGCACTTGTAAATGCTGAAATTCCTTATATTCCCACAGCCAAGAAAGCTGTTAAGGGTTTAAGTCCATACACACGGCCTCTTATTCTTCATGTTGTTGTTTTCATTATCACTTTAATATACGTGGTTTATGAAAGGCTCACATCAGTTTCAGAAGGCGTTCTTTCATTAAGTTCTGATAAAGTATGGGGAATGTTTGCGTTTGCATTTGTTTCGGTATTACTTGTAATTGGCGGAATTTTTGCAGCTTATGAATCAAAAAACCTGAAAGTTGAAGAACCTTGGAAAAAAATTGATATCAAAAAAATAAAAATCAAATAGCCGTATGAAAAAAACAACTTATCGTGTATCGTTTTTCTTGACAGCCGTTTTGCTGGGAATTGGTGTTATTCTGCTTTTTACTTTTATCGGTAAAAAAAGCAGTGGCCCTTTGGATTATGTTTTTACCAAAATGGGCTCTGCTGTTACTGATATTGAAAATAGTATATTGCTGAGCAACAGACAACCGGTTAGGGCAAAAGCTTTAAAATGGTTTGATAAAGATCGAAAGAACAAAAAATTAATTAACAACCCCGATACTATATTGCTTGGTATTTACGACAACCATTATAAAAAGTCTTTTGACAATATTTTATCGTTAGAAGACAGCTTACAAATGAACCTGCCTTTTATTCAGTTGTATATTGCATGGGGAGACAAACCGGAAGAGCAGTTCCCCATAAAATATGCTAAAGCAATTTACAATTTAGGCTCTACCCCTTTTATTACGTGGGAACCATGGCTAAACGATTTTGATAGAGAGGAACACGGTCTCCCCTTAAAGAAAGACCCGAATAAAAACGGACTTAAAGATATAATAAATGGAGATTACGATTATTATATCGACAAATGGGCTGCCGACTTAAAAGATTTCGGAGAAATTGTATTTATTAGATTGGGTCACGAAATGAACGACCCCTACCGTTATCCATGGGGTCCACAAAATAATAAACCTGAGGATTTTATTGCAGCATGGCAATATGTGGTGAATCGGTTTAAAGAACAAAAGGTTGACAACGCAGTTTGGGTTTGGTCGCCTCATCCGGCTTACTTATTGTACGACGAATATTACCCCGGGAGCGAATTCGTTGACTGGGTTGGCGTAGGCGCACTAAACTATGGTACAGTAGCATTGTGGTCGAAGTGGTGGATTTTTGATGAGATTTTTGGAAATTATTATGACAGGTTGGCTGCTTTTGGTAAACCGATTATGATAACCGAGTTAGGTAGCCTTGCCGTGGGTGGACAACGCGATAAATGGTATGAACAGGCTTTTACAAACCTTCCGGAAAAATACCCCGAATTAAAAGCCGTTCTTTTTTACAATAATAGCGACGACAACACAACATTAAAAAAAACGCTGGATTGGAGTTTAAACGACGATACCCTTTCGTTGAAAGCAATAAAAAGAGCGATTAAAACATGGCAACATAATTGATACTTATCACTTATTTTGAAAATTATTTAGAGTCTGCTGAATTTTTTAAAAAACACCTATAATCAACAAATAATCAGGTCTATAAAAACTCGGCAACGGATAATAACGATGACGAACGGGCACAGGGAAACAGTCACAACAAAGGCCCATTAAAAGCAGATGATACCAGAGATAAAGTTTCCCACCGACATCAATTATCTGAGTATTGGCAGAGAAAATCGTGAAAGAAAGATAGATTTGCTTTATGATACACAACACGACAAAAAGAAACCAGGAGATTGTCGTCGTAAAGTACTGGCATATTTGAACAACAGAAATGGATGTACGACAACCATAAAAATCGCATCACAGACCGGATTGTTGATTGTTGAACAAATTAAGATAGGAGGTACAATGAGTTGGATAATTAACCTGAACCCAAAGGGTTCAAATATTTATAGAAAAATTTAAAGGTTAAAAATTCGACCCCATCGGGGTCGTACCTGTTTCCCCAATATTTTAGCTATAAAAAGTTCAACCCTACGGATTGTGGATGTAAGTCGATAAAGGGTTATCAGTTATTTTATGTTCGGATGGATTGTCTTGCGGCAGGGGGCGAAGCGGTAGCCTGCCTGTAGGATAGCCGATGTGGAGTGTGGCGGCGGAGGCTTGACGACGCAAGGAGACAAGACCCCGCACGCCGCTACGTAACACGGCTAACCTGCAGGCAGCTACAAGCAAAGCACCCGCCCGGCCGCCCAAAAAATTCACAACTTCTTTATTTCCTCCTTTTGTCGCCAATCGTATACGTGGTGAACGATGCCTGTCGCTCCCGTACCCGTATTCAAATATTACTGACACAACAGGAACCATCACCAGGCGTGAACCCGGACTGAAAGCCTGTTTTTCCTCAAAGCCGGTTTTATTTTGTGTTAGATTTACCGACGAGTGAATAGATTATGTAAATTTGTAACATGGACAAAAATGCTTAAGCTATGAAAACTTTATTGGTTGCTTTCGATTTTTCGAAGAATTCGGTTCATGCTTTAGAGTATGCCTTCCTTTATGCAAAAACGTTACACGCGGATATTCATCTGCTTTGGGTTGACAATTCCATTTACGATGAAACGCTGGGTAAAACCATCGAGGAGGAGTTAAGGATTGAGAAAAAGAATTACCTCAGGAATATTGTGGAAGAGTCTAAGGTGAAAGAACCCGGTATCAGGATTGAAATACATTTGGGGAAAGGAAAAGTTTATCAGGAAATAGCAAAAACGGCAAAGCGCCTCAAGGCAGACCTCATTTTTGCAGGAACCCATGGCGTAAGTGGTTACGAACAATACTGGATTGGCAGCAATGCTTATCGTATTACCAGTTCAGCCCCATGTCCGGTGGTTACCGTGCGCGGCGATTATGAAATGAGTGCTACGGTTTCCAATATTTTGTTACCGCTGGATAGTTCGCTTGAAACCAAGCAAAAGCTGCCTTTTACCGTTGAGCTTGCCGAGCAATTTCATGCTAAAATTCATCTGTTAAAAGTGTATAATACTCCTCTAAAGGTCATTCGAAAACGGATTGATGCCTTTGGTGAGGAAGCCATAAAATTTTTGGAAAATCACAGTGTGGATTTCGATTTAAAGACGGTAACCGGTGAAAATGTGGCGGTGGCCATCATTAAATATGCGGAAGCGAATGCCATCGATTTAATTGCAATTATGACCGAGCAGGGGACGACAACCGCCAACCGGTTTTTAGGTCCTTATGCGCAACAGCTGATTAACAATGCTCCGGTGCCTGTGATGAGTTTGCGTTCGAAGGATTATGAATTGGAATAAAATGAAAAGAAGAATGAGAAAAGTGTTGGTTTTTTGTGGTTTGATGATGGTGGCAAGCCTGGCGTTTGCCCAAGACAGTGTAGCCGATTTTAGCGGGAACTTTGTGGGAGATGCGCGCATCGATTCGTTGTTGCGTCTTCATGTGATGCAAAATGAGAAGTTTCCGGTTATAGAGGGTTACCGGATTCAAATTTATAAAGAATCGGGGAATACGGCGTTGGATTCTGCCCTTGCCGTTCGTGAGCGGTTTATGAGGCGCTATCCCGGTGTGCCGGCTTATATCAGTTTTGACGAACCTTACTACCGGCTCAGGGTGGGTGATTTCCGTACCCGATTGGAAGCCATTCGTTTCTTGAAACGGATCAAACGAAGGTATCCCCTGGCATGGGAAATAAAAGATGAAATAGAATTTCCAAAATAGCAAACTAAAACTTTGTGCCATGAGTAAAAAAATTGTTGTGGGTGTCGATTTCTCTGATTGCTCTTTGAATGCGCTTGAACATGCTGTAATCATTGCGCAAAAAGCTACAGCCGGTTTGGTAATGGTGTGGGTAAACCACCTGGACTATTCAAAAGAAATTTTCTCTCTCGAACCCGAAAACCTTCAAAGCGAAGTGGCCCGGCGCTTCGAAGAATTGATTCGGAAATATGAACCCTCTCTGAAAGCAGGTCAACTGAGTTACCGCATTGCATCCGGAAAAGTCTATAAAGAAATCTGCAAAGTAGCCAACGAGGAGGAGGCTTTTCTAATTGTTGTGGGAACGCATGGCTCTTCGGGTTTTGAAGAATTTTGGATTGGAAGCAATGCCAACCGGATTGTATCGGCCAGTAAATTGCCCATCATGACCATTCGTGCGGGCGTCAATTCAAAAAAAGAACTCAAAACCATTGTTATGCCCTTCGACAGCACAAGGGTAACCCGGCAAAAGTTGCCCATCACGGCCATGCTGGCCCAATATTTTGATGCTGAAATACACATTGTAGGGGTCTATACTTCCTCATTGGATGATGTACGATTCAGGATTCAAACCTATGTGGCGCAAACGGAAGAGTATCTTGAAGAGCGTAAAATCCGTTACCGTTCGGTATTTCTGGAAGCCGAAAATATTACCGATACGGTGCTCGAATATGCTGTTAAAGCGGATGCCAATCTGATTGCGATTATGACCGAGCAGGAAACCACGACCGCAAACCTGTGGTTAGGGCCTTATGCGGCACAAATGGTGAACCATTCGCCCATTCCCGTTTTAAGCGTTCATCCCGAAAAAAACGCCTATCTTTCTTAATCTGTTTTTTGGGAGTGTGGCAGGTGTTATGCACAAGGCTGATAAAAACCAATAAGAATAAATTTAGAGAAATAAGTAGATGAGTCCGATTCCTTTCTCTTATGACTCAATTGACAGAAACGCAATAATAGTAAGGCCAAAAAAACTATTCTTTGACTGGCTTAATTCTATAAAAGACGAGGACCCAATTTCAGAAAAAGAGGAAAACAACATTTATCTGATTCGAGAGATGGACAGCAATGACCAGATTCGTAACTGGATTAAAAAAAATTTTGACGATATATTTGTGAACGAACTTAATGACTGGAATGCTGACGAATTAAAATGGCCTGAGAATCGGACATTTAAAATGTTTTCGGACTGGTTTGACATTGAAGTTTGCTCGATGATTTTAGACTTGGAGGACTCAGACATTACAAAAAAATGATAAAATAGTCCAG
>CBETNY010000056.1:0-8035 GCA_965537275.1 uncultured bacterium
CTATGGCACATGTAATATATTATTTTTCAAATTTATATATAGATATCACCAAGTTCGAAACTTTAGTAAATAAGGTTTATTTACACCATACACCTGAAAAATTGAACACCATGAATCCAAGAATAGAAAAGTTAAGAAGACAAAGCCAGGAAGCCATTCCTCATATTTCTGCCGAAAGGGCTATGCTGGTCACCCAATTTTATCAAAGCAAGCTTTCGCAGAGCGTATCGACACCCGTGCGGCGCGCGTTGGCTTTCAAATACATTATGGAAAACAAAAGCCTTTGTATCAACGAAGGCGAATTAATTGTGGGAGAGCGCGGACCTGCCCCCAAAGCAGTCCCAACCTATCCCGAAATCACCCTGCATTCGATACAGGATTTGGAGGTGCTCGACACCCGTCCCAAGGTTTGGTTTAAAGTCGACGAAAAAACAAAACAGCTTTACCGCGACAAGATCATTCCTTTTTGGGAAGGTCAATCGAACCGGGATAAAATTTTCGCCGCGATGGATTCAACCTGGAAAGAGGCCTACCGGGCAGGTATTTTCACCGAATTTCAGGAACAACGCGCCCCGGGACATACCGTTTTGGGAAATAAAATGTTCCACAAAGGCTTTCTCGATTTGCAGGAGGAGATTGCAGAAAGCATGGAACGTTTAGATTTTTTCAATGACCCCGAAGCCTATCACAAACAAGAAAGCCTGAAAGCCATGAACCTGGCAGCAGAAGCCATCATGGCTTTTGCCAAACGTTATGCCCTTGCCTTACGCCAACAGGCTGATCAGGAACCCAATGATGAACGAAAAGCCGAGCTCGAACAAATGGCGGCCATTTGCGAATGGGTTCCGGCCCGGGCTCCACGTACTTTTCATGAAGCCTTGCAACACTATTGGTTTATCCACATTGGCGTAATTACCGAAGTCAATCCGTGGGACAGCTTTAACCCCGGCCGCCTCGACCAGCATCTCTACCCCTTTTATGAAAAAGAGACAGCTGCCGGCCAACTGACCAAAGAAAAAGCGAAAGAATTGCTGGAGGCTTTTTGGGTGAAATTCAATAACCATCCGGCACCGCCTAAAATTGGTGTTACCGCAAAAGAAAGCAGCACCTACACCGATTTTGCCCTCATCAACCTGGGCGGAGTAAAAGCCGATGGAAGCGATGCCGTCAACGAATTGAGCTACCTGATTTTGGATGTCATCGAGGAGATGCGTCTTTTACAACCCAGCTCCATGATTCAGGTAAGCAAGAAAAACCCGGATCGTTTTATCAAACGAACCGCACGCATTCTTCGCACCGGTTTTGGCCAGCCTTCGGTGTTTAACACTGATGCCATTGTACAGGAACTGCTTCTTCAGGGGAAACGTCTCGAAGATGCCAGAAACGGCGGGGCAAGCGGTTGCGTCGAAACAGGCGCTTTTGGTACCGAAAGCTATATCCTCACCGGCTATTTTAATTTACCTAAAGTATTTGAAATCACCCTCCACAATGGCATCGATCCCATGACGGGCAAAAAAATCGGAATCGAAACCGGAGACCCCACCCGGTTTAAAGATTTCGAAAGTCTGATGACCGCTTTTCAAAAACAACTACAATATTTTATCGACATCAAAATAAAGGGCAACAACCTGATTGACCGCATCATTGCAGACAACCTGCCGGTACCTTTCCTTTCGCTGGTGATTGATGACTGTATCAAAAACGGCAAAGATTACAACGATGGCGGGGCTCGCTATAACACCAGCTATATTCAGGGTGTGGGGCTCGGTACCCTCACCGATGTGCTGACCTCTATTCGTTACCATGTTTTCGATCAGAAAAATTACACCCTGGCCAGGTTAATGGAAGCTGCTGCACGCGATTTTGAGGGAGAAGAGGCGTTACGCAACGTCCTGCTGAACCACACCCCCAAATATGGCAACGATGACGATTATGCCGATGCGCAGGCACTTCGTATTTTCGACCTCTTTTATAAAAGTGTGAATGGCCGGCCCACAACCAAAGGAGGGCATTTCAGAATCAATTTGCTTCCCACCACTTCGCATGTCTATTTCGGGAGTGTGACAGGTGCCGGTTTAGATGGGCGAAAGGCGCGGAAACCTTTGTCGGAAGGCATTTCTCCTTTTCAGGGAGCCGACCGGAAAGGCCCGTCGGCGGTCATTCGTTCTGCCGCAAAAATCGACCACCTGAAAACAGGAGGCACTTTGTTAAATCAGAAATTTAATCCTTCATTGCTTGAAGACCAAAAAGGAATCGATGCCCTCACCGCACTCATCAGAACCTATTTCCGCATGGACGGACATCACATTCAATTCAATGTGGTCACTGCCGAAACCTTGCGCGATGCACAAAAGCATCCCGAAAACCACAAAGACCTAATTGTCAGAGTGGCGGGATATAGCGATTATTTTAACGATTTGGGAGAAGCCTTACAAAACGAAATCATTCGTCGTACCGAACACAGCGGGTTTTAACTTCACGATAAGCGTGCTCAATAAAAAACATTTGGACACCCGGGAAATCGTTTTTCCTGAGTGCCCAATTGATTAACAAAGCCTATTTTCCGTTATGAGAGGTGAATGGGACTGTTGTGATTTAATTGGATTTTCGTATGTGCCTTGATGGTATCGGTAACCGGACACCGGTTTTCCGTTTCTTCGAGCCATTGATTAATTTCGTTTTGCGATGCACCCACAAAATTGGCATCGATATGAACCTGAATCTGGCTAAAGCCTGCCCGCTCCTCAAAGCTCAAACCCATGAAAGCGGCAGGATTCATTTCTCCTTCAATGACAATGTTCAGGGTTTTTAATGTCAGCCCCTTTTGCCGGGCAACTGCCTGTCCGGTAATGTTTAAACACCCCACCAACGACATCAGTAACAACTGCATGGGAGTAGGTCCTTCATCGGTTCCTCCCATCTGAGCCGGCTCATCCATCACCACCTTAAATTTTCCTGATTTTGAAATTACTTTGGTAGCACTTTCGCTAAACCCTTCCACCGATATTTTCATCTTTTTCATGTTTTTCAATTTTTGTAAACGATTAATATATTTTTTATCACCATTTTCAGAGATAACATCAAACCCCGAAATATGTCGGGGAAAAAATGGTTTTCGATGATTTAGACGGAACCGGGCAAAAAACCTTACAAAAATTTCCTGTTTTTCTTAACCCTTCAAAGAACAGCGGGAATTGCCTTGCCCCAACAGCAGCTTTTCTTCGTTTTCGCATGTGATACCTATCCCCTTTTTCATAACTTTGGATTTTTATCCAATGGATTGATATGGCTTTTAACTCAAAAGAAAATTACAACAAAACGCAACAACAAACAGGCTATGTACCGCGTAAAAATGCCACACAAGACACTTACGACCGGCTGGGATTTAAAGCCGGATTAGAGGTACACCAGCAGTTGTTAACAAAAGAGAAATTATTTTGTCATTGTCCGTCAGGTATTTACCATGATGATGAAGATTATGATGCCGAACTGGTTCGTCACATGCGTCCCACATTAAGCGAGCTGGGCGAATACGACGGCACCGCGCTCATGGAGTTTAAAACACGTAAAGAGATTGTGTATCGCATCAACAACGAAAATGCCTGCACCTACGAAATTGACGATACCCCACCCTTTCCAATAAACCGGCAAGCCCTGGATATTGCCATCGAGATTTCATTGCTCTGCAAATTCAATATTGTTGGCGAAGTACACATCACCCGCAAGCAATACCTCGACGGGAGTATTCCTACAGGATTTCAACGTACTGCCATTGTGGGTGTTGAAGGCAGTTTACAAATGCCGCATAAAAAAATCAGGCTTATCCAATTAAGTATCGAAGAAGATGCTTGTCGCGAAATTTCCGACATCGGACATAGGCGGGTATACAAAACCGACCGGTTGGGAATGCCCCTGATTGAAACGGTCACCTACCCCGACTGTTTGAACCCGGAGGAGGTGAAAGAGGCATGCAACACCATTCGCTTTTTAAACCGGAGTACCGGAAAAGTACGAACAGGAATGGGCGCCGGACGCCAGGATGTTAATGTTAGCTGCAAAGGAGGAACCCGCGTCGAGATTAAAGGAGTGGCCCACAGCAAATGGATTCCCGAATTAACCCACAACGAGGTTTTCAGACAATGGGCCCTGCTGCAAATCACAAAAGAACTCAACAAAAGAACAACCCCGGCCCGTTGGCAAATGAAACACACCGACATCAAAGGACAAGTAATGCATCCCTATTTTCAGGCGGCTGAAAAGGTAATAGCCATTAATTTGCCGGCATTCAAAGGAATTCTATCGCATTTCACCCAACCCGGAAAAATGTTCGCCGATGAAATCGCCGGAAGGCTTAAGGTGATTGCCTGTTTGGAACATCCCAACATGCTGCACAGCGAAATGCCCGAAGCAGTATTGGATGATACTAACTGGGAAAAAATACGCAACCGGCTGGAGGCCAATGACGAGGATGCCCAGCTCATCATTTGGGGCGCTGCCGACGATATGCCCACAGCCCTTGAAACCATCGACGAACGTTGCCGCATGGCCTTCGATGGCGTACCCAAAGAAACCCGGAAATCGTTGCCCGACGGAACCACCATTTTCGAAAGGGTTTTACCCGGTGCCGACCGTATGTATCCCGATACCGATTCGGCACCTATACCGCTGGAGGATGCCGACATTGAAGCCCTGGCGCAAAATTTGCCGGAAGAGATTATCCGGCAGTACCATCAATTAAAACAATGGAAAGTCCCCGAAGATTGTTTTACCTTCCTCTTGTCGAAGAACTTATTCGTGCTTATGCGAAAAATTGTGGATTCCACCACAGTAAAACCAAGCTACCTGGGCATCTTTTTGGGTGAAAAACTTAAATTTGCCTTACATCATTACCCGGTGCACCCGACTTTTGATGTGAAAATTTTGTTGCCACTTTTTCAATTTTTACAGAAAGAAAAACTGGAGGTCCAACTTGCCGAGGCCATGCTTCCCATCATTATCCAGCATCCCAAGATGGAATTCGAATCCGTCCTAACCGTCCTTCACTTCAAGCGTTACAGTCACCAGTCCCTCTTTTCGAGAATTCCGCTGCTTATCGAGAAATTCAGACAAAGCAAAAGTCAAATAGACAAAGGAAAAGAGCACCACTGGGTCATGGGGCAATTGCGGCAATCGGCTTTGGGCAATATTGCCCTGACCGATCTCAGCAAAGAAGTTGACCGAATTCAGCACATCCAAAAATTAAAATAATGGACAAAGATATTTTTCAAGGTTATAAAGGCGATGCCCTTGCCCTTCTAAAAAAGTACAAAGTGCGGGTATGGGGAACAGCCAAAATAGAGACTTCACGTGGAAATTTTGAAGGCACGGTGTTGCCCCGCTCCGAAAACGACGATGACAAACACATTGTGCTGAAGATTGTTACCGGCTACAACATTGGAATTGACGTACGAACCGTAACACACATGAAAGAAACCGGTTATAAAAAAGCGCATTATAAAATTCCGGAAAAGGAATTTCCGGTGACCCCGGGATTACCGCGTGTAAAGCTCTTCGGGACGGGCGGCACCATTGCATCGCGACTTGATTATCGCACCGGGGCGGTCATTCCGGCATTTTCTCCGGGTGAATTGTACGGTGCGGTGCCCGAATTGGCCGGCATCTGCAACCTGGAAACCGAAAAAGTATTTGCCGTGTTCAGTGAAAACATGGGACCCCGGCAGTACATCGCCCTGGCCAAAGCCATCGGCAAGGAAATTGAAAAAGGGGTGGATGGCATTGTGATTGGTCACGGTACCGATACCCTGCACCATACCGGTGCAGCGCTGACCTTTATGTGTCAAAACCTGCCCGTTCCGGTAGTTTTGGTGGGATCACAACGGTCGTCCGACCGGCCCAGCTCCGATGCTGCCCTCAACCTGATGCATGCCATGCAGGCTGCGGGACATTCCGACATTGCCGAAGTAATGGTTTGTATGTTTGGTCCCACCTCCGACGAATACGGATTGCTGCACAAAGGCACCCGCGTGCGTAAGATGCACTCTTCGTACCGGTCGACCTTCCGCACCATTGGCGATACGCCCCTGGCGCGCGTGAGCCGTGACAAAATCATTCCCATAAAAAAACAATACAACAAACGCAGAAGTGACAAAAAGGTAAAAATCATGCCCTACTTCAGCGATCAGGTAAGCATGTTGTACTACTATCCCGGCATGAAACCCGATATTCTGGATGCCATGATTGACAAGGGATACAAAGGAATTATCTTTGTGGGAACCGGACTTGGTCATGTGAACAAAGAGCTCTATCCGGCCATTGAGCGGGCCCATGACAAAGGGATTCATATGTTTATGACCTTACAGACCCTTTGGGGCTATGTCCATATGTTTGTATACGATACCGGTCGCGATATGATGGCCCGCGGCATCGTGCCTGCCGGAAATATGCTTCCCGAAGTGGCCTGGGTAAAACTCAGCTGGATTTTAGGACAAACCGACGATCCCGAAAAGGTCAAAAAGATGATGCTCACACCGGTCAATGATGAAATCACCCTGCGGGAACCCTACAACGGTTATCTGGTTTACCAGGGTGGAGTTCCCGAAGTGGAAGCGTTCATTAAAAAAGTTCATAAATAAAAGCCGCAAGCCTGTTCTTGACACATCCAGCGGGGAAACCGTTTTATTTCAGCAGTTTCAATCGCAGCATATCCAGGGCCGCCAAAGCCGACCGGCGAATGTTACGACCCCGGTGTTCTCCAAAATGATAACGCCTGGCATACACACCCGATTCATCCGCCAGCGCAATCCACACAGTTCCCACCGGCTTTTCGGGCGTGCCTCCGTCAGGGCCGGCAATTCCGGAAATGGCCACACTGTAATCGGTGTGCATCTTTTCGCGCACGGTTGCAGCCATGGTTTCAACCACCTCGCGACTCACAGCACCCTTCTCATTCAAAGTTTCTTCATCCACCGACAACCATTGTGTTTTCACCTCATTGGCATAGGAAACCACCGATCCTTTAAAATAACGCGAGCTGCCGGGAATACTTGTCAAGAGATGGGCCACATAGCCTCCGGTGCAGCTCTCTGCCGTTGAAACACTTTTGCCCGATTTCACCAGCAATTCACCCACCACCTGCTCCAAACTCACCTCATCATAACCGAAAATACTATCCGGAATAAGGGCATGCAATTTCTTAACCTGATGTTCTATTTCATTAGTTAACGCCTTTTGATCCTCCCCTTTTGCCGACAGGCGCAACCTCACAATCCCGGGTTGCGGTAGGTAGGCTAAATGAAGATGTGCCGGCAGGTTCTCTTCCCAATCCTTGATTTTCTCTGCCAAGAACGATTCGGGCAAACCCGTGGTCATAACGGTTTTCTGCACGATGGCTCCCAGCTTGAAATGTTTCACCAACCGGGGAATCACTTCACCGGTCATCATGGATTTCATTTCAAAAGGAACCCCCGGCATCGAAACAAAGATTTTTCCCTCTTTTTCAAACCACATGCCTGGTGCCGTACCATTCACATTGAGCAACGGAATACACTTTTCGGGTATCATGGCCTGCTGCCGGTTGATTTCGGAAACTTCAAATTTACGGGCTGCAAAAATCTTTTTTACCTGTTCGTAGGTCGGCTCATGAAACACAAAATCCGATTCAAAATAGTCGGCCAGTGTTTTCTTGGTAATATCGTCTTTGGTGGGCCCCAGGCCTCCAGAGAGTAAAATAATATCCGCCCTTTTTGAGGCGGCATCCAATTCGGAATGGATGGCATCTTCATCATCTGCAATGCTGCTGATAAACACCACCTGCATGCCCGATTTGGTTAACTCGGCAGCCATCCATGACGCATTGGTATTGACCACCTGCCCAATAAGCAATTCGTCGCCAATGTTGATAATTTCCACTTTCATCGTTTGATCTTTTTGTAACCTGTTGATTGATTTGTTTTTACTGGCCTATGTTTTGTTCCTGCAAGTTCTGACACTACGGGTGCTTCCTCCCTCTTTTCCTCCAGCTTTCTTCCTGTCAACA
>CBETNY010000057.1:0-7987 GCA_965537275.1 uncultured bacterium
TGTCTTTTTTTGCTTTGATTCCGTTGCGAATAAAACTTGAAGAAATTTCCATCAGGGGTGCGTCGTAAAGTTTGATGTGTGGATGACTTTCATAGTCTCCCAAATCATAACCCGGACGGGGATAAACATACAGCTGATATTGGTTTAATATTTGTTCATAGTTTTTCCATTTATGGAAATGTTTGAAATTATCGGTTCCTCCAATCAGAATAAACGTATTTGACGGGTATTTTTCGCTTAACCAGGTAAGGGTGTCGATGGTATAGGATGGCTTGGGCATCTTAAATTCGATATCGGTTACCTTAAGATGTGGATGGTCCTCAACAGCCAGTCGGGCCAATGCCAGGCGATGATAATCAGCCAATAAGCTTGCTTTGGGCTTCAGTGGGTTTTGGGGTGAAACCACCAGCCATACTTCGTCTAAATCGGTGAATTGGGCCATGTAATTGGCCAATATGAGGTGGCCGGTATGGATGGGGTTGAAGGAGCCGAATACCAGGCCGGTTTTTTTATTTCCGGAGTTCATGGTAGCTGTGGTTGGTTAAAGGTTGGGTTTAATAAGAATTTTACCGTCACTCATTTTTCTGATGTAATGGATTAATCCTTTTACAATATTTTCATAGTCGGTAGCCCCTTGAATACGGGTTTGATATTTCCCTTTGATGAATTGTTGCTGCATTTCGTTTGATATCTCCAGAAAATAATCGTCATCCAAATGGTTACGCCAATACGGCAGATTAAATCCGCTGATGACCTTGTCGTTAAAAATTAAATCCATGGTGGAAATTCCTGAAATGGCTTTTGTGGATAATCCGCCATAAAGTACCAACTCGGCGTTGTCGGGCATGGCATTAAAAATCTGACCGCTTAATTTTCCGCCTACCGCATCAAATGCCACGCGGGCTTTTAACTGATGGCTCAAATCGGTCAGTTGCGCTTCAAAATCTTCGTCCGATTCGAGTAGAACATACTCAGCGCCTTGTTGGAGTAGTTTTTTTCGGCTTTCTTCTTTTCTAACAATATCAATCACCCGGAAGCCCATTTCTGTTGCCATTTGCCTGACGAAAGCCGCCACTTGCCCACCGGCAGCATTTTGGATGATGGCTTGCTCATTTTTTAACAGGGCAATATCCAGTAATCCTCTGGCCGTAAATGGATTGAGTGCGAAGCAGGCAGCCTGGTCCAAATCCATGGCGTCATCCAATACCACGATGTGGTCGGCTTTTGTACAGACAAATTCCGACCAGCTTCCGTCACCTTCGGCTTGCACAAAGAAACTTACCTTGCTGCCAATGAGGTGTTCGGCCCCTTCGCCGGCTTCTACAATGTGTCCCGAACCTTCAAAACCGGGAACTGCCGGCAGGGCTTTTACAACATTGTACCCGCCTTCCATAAAAGCAATATCCGAAGGATTGCAGGGTGCCCCATGCACCTGAATCAGTACTTCATTTTCTTGCGGCACGGGGATGGGTTTTTCAACCGTCTGAAGACTGTAAATGGCCCGCAGAATATTTTTGTTGTAAGCCGGTAAATGAACTTGCCTCATGGTTTTTGGTGATTAGGTGAATCAATTTATATTTAAAAACGAACGAACAAGTTTTACACTTTGTTTTTGTGCTTCTTCGAGTTTGTCGTTAACAATTACCACATCAAACTGTGGCTCAAACTCCATCTCGTACCCGGCCCGGCTGATGCGTTTTTTCAGGCTGGTTTCATCTTCGGTTGATCGCGCCCGCAGCCGCTTTTCAAGTATTTCAAGCGAAGGGGGTTTTACAAATATGGCCAAAGCCTCATCGCCAAATTGTTTTTTTATGTTTAACCCCCCTTTGACATCCACATCAAAAACAACGGTTTTCCCTTCATTTCTTAATCGTTCGACTTCCGATTTTAAACTTCCGTAAAATTGATTTTCATACACCTCTTCCCATTCTACAAATTCATGATTTGCAATCTTTTGTTTAAATTCGTCCTGGGTCATGAAAAAATAATCTTTTCCATCTTGTTCACCCGGGCGTGGCGGCCTGCTGGTGGCAGAAACGGAAAAAGCCAGTTCCGGAAACTGTTTCATCAGGTAATGTACCAAAGTGGTTTTTCCTGATCCGGACGGTGCCGAAAATATTAATAACTTACCCTTTTTAATTCCACTTTTCATTCAGTTGTCTTTTTTTGGTGTAGAATCCTCTGTCTGGCTGAGAATTCAACTTAAAACCAAGTCCTCCTCCGGTTTATAAAATATTGAGCATTTGTTCTTTAATCTTTTCCAGGGCATCTTTCATGTGTACCACCAGTTTTTGCATGGCGGCATCATTGGCTTTTGACCCCAACGTGTTAATTTCTCTTCCGATTTCCTGCAAAACAAAGCCCATTTTCTTTCCCACCGTCTCTTCCGATTGGAGGACCTCCAAAAAATAGTCACAATGTTTTTTAAGTCTGATTTTTTCTTCGGTAATGTCCAGTTTTTCAATGTAAAATATGATTTCCTGTTCCAACCTGTTTTTATCATACTGTACGTTGGCGAAATTTTCTTCAAGACTTTTTTGAATCCGTTCCTTGATTCGCTCGATGCGGGGCGATTCATATTGAGGAACCTGTTGAAGCAGGCGGAGAATTTCTTCGATGTGCTGGCGAAATTCTTTGGCTAAAATCCGGCCCTCCTGGGTTCTGAATTGATTCACTTGCGCAATCGCTTTTTCAATGGCCTCTTTAAGCAGTTCCCATTCGTTGTCACCCATTTCTTCCTCTTCGGCAGAGAAAACATCCGGAAGCCGCGTGATGACTGCCAGAAGGTTGTCGGTTTCCTCACCCAATTCATTTGCCATGGCGGTTAGTTCGGCGTAATATTGCTTGACGATGGCCTGGTTTAACCGGAGGTTGTTATTCGATTTTTGGCTGACATTTGCCATGTTAAAATCAACTTTGCCTCGTTGAAGCTGTTGTCCCAGCATATTTCTGATTTCCACTTCCTTCGATTTAAACACTTGAGGAATCCGGATGTTAATATCCATCTGTTTGCTGTTCAGTGTTCTAATCTCTATGCTGTAGGTGCTTCCCTGCAGTTCTATTTCGGCTTTGCCATAGCCGGTCATCGATTTAATCATGCCAATAGGTTTTGACCGCAAAGATAAGGAAACTATGGGCAATTAGGCATGCTGTGCAAGCGAACTTAAATGAATCGGTTTAAAAAAAGCATGGCTAAATGATGTAAAATAGAAACGTTTCCTTAAATTTGCTGCTACCATGAAAAAGATAATTACCTTCTTTGTATTGCTGATGTTTATGCCGGGTATCGGAAAAGCGTATGGTCTGCATAGTGTTGACAGCCTCAAACAGCAGCTGTCGAAGGTGCAGGGTGAGAAAAAAATAGTGCTTTTAATTCAACTTTCGGAGATGAATCGAAACCTCTCGGTGACTTCCTGTATCGACTATGCTCAACAAGCCATTACCCTGGCTCAGCAAGAACATAGGGATTCATTGGCCGGATTGGCATCAAAATCATTGGGAGTGAGCTATTTTTTACGAAGCAATTTGGATGATGCCTTACGCTATTTTAAAAAAGGTCTTGGGTTTTATGAAACCGCTCGCTCTAAAAAAGGGGCCTCCAATTGCTTGAATAATATTGGATTGGTATACGAAAGCTGGTCACAATTCGATACTGCTTTTTACTTTTACAAACGTTCGTTCGATATTGAGAAAACCTTGGGAAATGAAAAGGGGATGGCTACCTCACTGATTAATCTTGGGAATATTAATTATTACAGAAAACATTACGTGGATGCCCAGGAATCGTTTTTGCAAGCGCTTGAATTGTTTACCAAACAGCACAATTCCACCGGAATGGGAATGGCTTACATGAGTATTGGTGTGATTTACAATGAGCTCGGAGAATACAAACATGCCCTCGATTTTTTTGAGAAGTCGAAGGATATCTATTTGAAAAACAATGATGATTGGAATTTGTCGCGGGTACTGAACAACATGGCCGATATTTACAATGAACACTACCGGCAATATGGTAAGGCACTGCAGCTTTATGAAAAAGTATTGGGATTGAAAACCCAGCTTGGAAGTAAGGTGGGTATTGCTTTGGTGAATAGTAATTTGGGTGTTTTGTACGGCCATATGGGTGATGCGGCAAGAGCAGCCCGGTATTTTGATGCCAGCGCGAAATTGTATGAACAGCTGAAAGATACCTCAGGAATGAGTCTGAATTTTTACAACTGGGGAGCTGCTTTGCAGGAGTCGGGAAACCACCGTCAGGCCATCTATAAGTTGACAAAAGCCCTTAATTTGGCCCGTGAAATCGGCTATTCCGAAATTGAACACCAATCTTACCGGAGATTATTTAAATCCTATGCTGCTTTGGGCGATTATGCTCATTTCGACCGGTATTACGCGCTGTATGAAGAGAGTATAGATTCCCTGGGTGCTGCCAGACAGCATCGCCAATTGGCAGAGTTGGAAACAAAATACAAGGTTAATCAGTTGTTGGCCAAAGGACAATCGCTCGAACAGCAAAACCTTCAACAAGCCAGGGAATTACGCGAGTTACATATTTTATTGGCACTGCTGGCTTCCCTGTTTGTCTTGGCCGTTATTGCCTGGTTTTTAGTGAGACGGCTAAAAAAAGTCCGTGATGAAACCGATGAATCGGACAAAGTGGATATCTGACGGTGATCGTTTCGATTAAGGGATGAAAGTGGTACAATCAGATAAATGGACTCATTCGGCAATGATGAAAGAAAAAGAACAATACCGGTTATTTTCCGATCCTTTTGAGTATTATCAAAAAATGCTGGACGACATTGCCCGGGCGCGGCGCTATGTTTATCTCGAAACCTTCCGGGTGGGGAATGATGCCATAGGCGAACGCTTTTGCAATGCTTTAACTCATGCAGCCAAGCGTGGCGTCGAGGTCAGGCTGCTAATCGATTATTGGGGAGCCGGTTCCACGCGTTCCGGGTTTTTTGATGAGCTGGTTAAAGCCGGTGGTGAGGTGCGTTTTTTTAAGAAAATAACCTTAAATCTTGATTTTTTTACACGAAGTCATCGCCGCAACCACCGAAAGCTGCTGGTGATTGATGACCAAATAATCTTCATCGGATCGTCTAATATTACCGGATACAATTTAAATTGGCGCGAATCGGTTTTACGTATGGAGGATCCCATCGCCAAACTTTTTAAGGGGTTGTTTTTACAGGATTATAAAATTTACAACCGATACTATTTCAGCCGTTCCTATTTTACCCTACCCAAGAAAAAGGGGAGTTTTGAAATTGTACGGGATGTCCCCATGATTGCCCGAAAAAAAATTAGCAACAAATTTATCCGGCTGATTCGTGAGGCAAAAAGTTCTGTATGGATTGAAACGCCCTACTTTTTACCCGGGTTTTTGTTGCGCAAAGCATTAACAGATGCCGCACAACGTGGTGTGGATGTTAAAGTGATGATGCCTCGAAAATCGGATGTGAACCTGGTGGATATCCTTCGTAACAGATACCTTGGTCCTTTGCATGAAAAGGGAGTGCGTTTTTTATTCTACGACCCCGGGAATTTACATGCCAAATTGTTATTGATTGACGGTAAAATCTTCGGTATCGGATCCTCCAATTTTGACTACCGGAGTTTTCGGTATATGTTCGAAATTTTTCTGTTTGGAAGCGAGTACCAAATTGTTCGCCAAATTGAAGCCCACATGTCAAAAACCATGTCCGCCAGTGTTCCTTTTGTTTACCACACTTGGCAAATGCGGCCACCCATCGAAAAGTTCTTCGAATGGATATTGTTGCCTTTCAGGCATCTACTCTAATGAATGCCTTCCTGATGGGTTAAATTACGTGAAACCCTGATTTTATTGCCGAATCGGACCGATTATCTTTAATTATCTTATTTTTGCACCGGATAATTACGTCCATGTTTTTATTCAGGTTTTTTATTATTCACTTAAAAAGAAATAGAGATGTCTGAACAACTTACTTCAAAAATGGCAATGGATCTCGAAGATCGCTATGGTGCACATAATTATCATCCCATTCCGGTGGTTTTGTCAAAAGGCAAAGCAGCCAAAGTTTGGGACGTGGAAGGAAAAGAATATTTTGATTTTTTATCAGCTTATTCGGCAGTCAACCAGGGGCATTGTCACCCTAAAATTGTCGGTGCACTCACCGAGCAGGCACAAAAGCTTACCTTAACTTCCCGCGCATTTTATAACGATGCCCTGGGAGTTTACGAAAAATATATCACCGAATTTTTTGGTTACGATAAGGTGCTGCCTATGAACTCAGGCGCCGAAGGGGATGAAACGGCTTTAAAACTTTGCCGTAAGTGGGCTTATACCAAAAAAGGGATTCCCGAAAATGAAGCCAAAATTATTGTTTGTGCCGATAATTTTCACGGACGTACCATCACCATTATTTCCATGTCAACCGATCCGGATGCCAAAAAAGGTTTTGGTCCATATACTCCCGGATTTATTACCATTCCTTATAACGATTTGAACGCCCTTGAAAAAGCATTGGAAGATCCCAATGTGGCAGGGTTTCTTGTGGAACCTATCCAGGGTGAGGCCGGAGTGATGGTGCCTCAGGAGGGTTATTTGAAGAAGGCTTACGATATGTGTAAAGCTAAAAACGTGCTCTTTATTGCCGATGAGGTACAAACCGGAATTGCCCGTACCGGAAAATTACTCGCTTGTGACCATGAAGGAGTTCGCCCGGACGTGCTTATTCTTGGAAAAGCTTTGTCGGGTGGTGCCTATCCTATTTCGGCGGTATTGGCGGATGACGACATTATGCTAACCATCAAACCTGGTGAACATGGATCAACTTTTGGTGGTAATCCGTTGGCCGCTCGTGTGGCGGTGGCTGCCTTGGAGGTTGTAAAAGAAGAAAAACTCGCCGAACGTGCCGAAAAACTCGGAAAACTTTTCCGTTCAGAAATGGAAAAAATTGATTCGGATATGATTGAGCTGGTGCGTGGGAAAGGATTGCTCAATGCGGTCGTTATTCGCCCGAAGAACGGTAAAACCGCCTGGGATGTTTGTATTAAAATGGCTGAAAACGGTTTGTTGGCCAAACCGACCCACAATCACATCATCCGTTTTGCTCCTCCTTTGGTGATTACCGAAGAAGAATTGATGGAAGCCATCGGCATCATCAAAAAATCAATCTTATCCTTTTAATCAAAGGGGTTTAATAAAAAAAAGGCTATGCATCCTGCACAGCCTTTTTTTTATTACCGGCGGGGCCAGTAATTATTTTCATCATTTACATCGGGAAGCATTTTACCGGGATCTACAATCACCGATTTGATTTTTACCTTCGAAGGATAATAAAACCGGTAGGTTCCGCTCATTCTCCATATCTCTACCGGTAATTTGATGGTTTCGCTTGAGCCATTCGCTTGCTTGATGGTCAACGTAACCGGCATGACCAAACCCTGCTTGTTCTCCAGGGTGATGATGGCTCCTTTAGCCGGATTGTCGTCCACATATTTCACCATGCTGACGGCTTGGTCCAGTGTCCATCGTTCGAAATACCAACCTTTCCAAAACCAGTTTAAATCTTCACCGGCAGCATTGTTCATGGTGCGGAAAAAATCCGTGGGCGAGGGATGTTTGTATGCCCAGCTTTTGATGTATGTGCGAAAAGCATAATCAAACCGATCGTGGCCTAAAATGGTTTCGCGAAGCAACACCAATCCCAATGCCGATTTGTAATAGCCTAACGGGTGCGAGTATTTATGTGGGATATTATCGGCATAGGTCATCATAACGGGGGCGTTGGTGTCCTGCATCAAAGGAACGATGCCCCGTGCTGCACTGCCTCCTTTGGGATTGTATTCGTGGTCGCTTTTGGGAGCAAACTCACCGTGATGAAAAGCGTCAGCGGCATAGATATCAATAAAAGTATTCATCCCTTCATCCATCCAGGCGTGTCTTCTTTCGTCCGATCCCACAATCATCGGAAACCAGACATGTCCGATTTCGTGG
>CBETNY010000058.1:0-7976 GCA_965537275.1 uncultured bacterium
TAAATTTAAACAATTGCAATATGAAATGAATGAACCTCCTAATGCATTTTTATGATTTTTTTTATGATTTTTCTTGGCATTTAAAAAATATCTGATACATTTGCATATATTCTATATTTAAGTACGCAATGACTGAATTAATAAAAAAGATATTTTACTTCTATTACGACGGATTTAAAAGCATGACCGTAGGTAAGCGATTATGGGTCATTATATTGATAAAACTTTTTATTATATTTGCTGTGTTTCGTTTATTCTTTTTTCATGATTTCCTAAAGAGTAACTTTAACACGCAACAGGAAAAGAGCGATTATGTGATTGAGCAATTAATAAAACCTAGTATTCATCATAAATAAAAAACGCTTATGGAACATTTTAACATGGCCTTGGTTGATTGGTCAAGGGCGCAATTTGCCCTAACGGCAATGTATCACTGGTTGTTTGTCCCGCTTACGCTGGGAACCAGTTTTATCCTTGCTATTATGGAGACCATCTATGTAAAAACGGGGAAAGAGATCTGGAAAAAGATTACCAAATTCTGGATGACCCTGTTCGCCATTAACTTTGCTATCGGTGTGGCCACCGGTCTCATTTTAGAATTTGAATTTGGTACTAACTGGTCGAACTATTCTTGGTTTGTGGGCGACATCTTCGGTGCACCGCTGGCCATTGAGGGAATTATGGCCTTTTTTATGGAATCGACTTTCTTTGCTGTCATGTTCTTTGGCTGGAACAAGGTGAGCAAGGGGTTCCATTTAACCTCTACCTGGTTGGTCGCCATTGGATCCAACCTGTCCGCTTTATGGATTTTAGTTGCCAATGCCTGGATGCAAAATCCGGTAGGCATGCATTTTAATCCTGAAACGGCCCGTAATGAAATGGTTGATTTTTGGGCGGTTTTGTTTTCTCCCACTGCCGTCAATAAGTTTTTACACACCATTTCGTCGGGCTATGTGCTTTCGGCTATTTTTGTTATTGGGGTAAGTGCTTGGTTCTTGCTTAAAAAACGCAATTTGTTACTGGCCAAGAGGAGTATTGTTGTGGCAGCTACTTTTGGTTTAATTATGTCTATATTTATGGTACTTACCGGTGACGAGTCGGCTCGCCAGGTGTATAAATCGCAGCCCATGAAATTTGCTTCCATGGAAGCTTTGTACTATGGAAAAACCAATGCTCCCTTGGTAGCCATCGGACTCTTAGAAAGTACTCCGAGTCCTGCCAATCCAAAAGCCAAAGAGTGGGTGGCAAAAATTGAAATTCCCAATATGTTGTCTTATTTGGCAACCCTTAACCCTCATGCTTTTGTTTCGGGGATACACGATTTGGTGCATGGTAATGAAGCCCATAACATTATTTCGTATTACGACCGGATCAAAATGGGTAAATTGGCCATCAATGCTTTGGATGAATTTCATTTGGCGAAAAAAGCGGCCAACGACAGCCTGGCTCAGGCAGCTTTGAAGACTTTTGAGGCAAATTATAAACATTTCGGGTATGGTTATTATGACGACCCACACGATTTAATTCCCAATGTTCCACTTACTTTTTATTCGTTCCATATCATGGTTGGATTAGGATTCTGGTTTGTTTTGTTGTTTATCTTGTCATTGATTTTTGCCTTGAAAGACAAGCTATTACAAAAACGCTGGTTGTTATACCTGGCGTTGTGGACCATTCCATTGGCCTGGCTGGCTTCGGAAGCCGGCTGGATGGTTGCTGAGTTTGGCCGTCAACCCTGGGTGGTACAGGATTACATGCCTACACTTTCGGCTGTGTCGAACATCGACCATACTTCGGTGATGATTACCTTCTTTTTGTTTGCCGTGGTCTTTACGGTTCTTTTAATCGCCGAAATAAAAATTATGCTAAAACAAATTCACACACTTAAAGATGGAGGGCACGAATAATGTTTGAAAACTTAAGCTATCTCGCATTACAGCAGTACTGGTGGGCGATTATTGCTTTGCTGGGCGCTATTCTTGTGTTCATGCTCTTTGTGCAGGGCGGACAAACCTTGTTGTATACCATTGGTAAAACCGAAACGGAAGTGAAAATGCTTGTCAATTCGCTGGGACGTAAATGGGATCTTACTTTTACGAGTCTGGTAGTTTTTGGCGGTGCCGCTTTTGCTTCGTTCCCTTTGTTTTATTCTACCAGTTTCGGTGGTGCTTATTGGGTTTGGATGATTATTCTGTTTGCATTTATTTTGCAGGCCGTTTCCTATGAATATCGTTCGAAAGCCAGTAACTTATTGGGTAGAAAAACCTATGATATCTTTTTGTATATTAATGGATTGATTGCTACCGTATTTTTAGGAACCGCAGTGGCTACCTTTTTTACGGGTTCCCTGTTCTCGGTATCGGGTGTTCACCATTCTTTTTGGCAATCGCCCTACAAAGGATTGGAGTTGGCGCTGAATTTCGGTCGCTACGCTACTTACGTGAACCTGTCGCTGGGTTTGGCAGTATTTTTCCTTTCCAGGATATTGGCTTCGCTTTATTTTATGAATAATATTGATGACGAAACCATTACCGAACGTGCCAGTAAACAGGTGTTGAGAAATGCCATTCCTTTCCTGGTATTTTTCCTCTTTTTCCTGGTGAATATATTGCTGATGAAAGGATTTAATTACGATCCGACCACCCATGTGGTCAACCTGGAATCGTATAAATATCTGAATAACCTGTTGGCCATGCCGCTGGTATTAATTGTATTGTTGCTCGGTGTGGTGATGGTATTGTGGGCTATTTACCGTGCTGTTTTTGCTACTGAAAAATGTGGAAAAAAAGCCATCTGGTTTGCCGGCATTGGTACCATTTTAACGGTTTTTGCCCTGTTATTGACGGCTGCCTTGAATCATACCGCTTTTTATCCTTCCATTTATGATCTACAAAGCTCGCTCACCATTCAAAATGCCTCTTCCAGCAAATTTACGCTGGTGGCCATGAGCTATGTTTCGTTGATGGTTCCCTTTGTGGTGGCTTACATTTGGTACGCCTGGTCGCAAATGAACAAAAAGCCCATCACCAAAAAGGAGATGGAAGAAGATTTACACGCATATTAACGAACTAAAAAACAGAAACTTATGTACACAGAACAAATTATATGGTTTATTAGCTGGCCTGTGCTGATTTGGTTTTCATACAAAATGGCACGACTGGCCATTAACAAATTTGAAAAAAACGAATCCGCAGAATAATTGCGGGGCTGAAAAAAAAGAGAGGCTGTTCAATTTTGTTGAACAGCCTCTCTTTTTTTGTTGGAAATGGTTCTAACTGTATTTTTTTGCGGTAAGCGCTGCTATTTTTACCACCACCTGCATGGCTTTTTCCATCGATTCGACCGGAACAAATTCGTAACGGCCGTGGAAATTGTGACCACCTGCAAAGATATTGGGGCAGGGGAGGCCTTTGAATGAAAGCTGAGCGCCGTCGGTTCCACCCCGGATGGCTTTTACAATGGGTTTTATATCGAGCGACTCCATGGCTTGTTGTGCCAGCTCAATGATGTGCATTTGAGGCTCTATTTTTTCGCGCATGTTATAATACTGGTCTTCCAGCTCCACGCTGATTACTTTTTCACCAAATTTGTTGTTGATGGCTTTTGCAGTTTGAAGAAAGAGCGTCTTTTTATCTTCAAAAAGTTTCTTGTCGTGATCGCGAATGATATACTGCAAAACCGTTTCCTCCACACTTCCTTTCATTTGATATAAATGATAAAAACCTTCGTAGCCTCTGGTTTTCTCGGGGACTTCATCGGCCGGCAGGGCGCTGATAAATTCATTGGCTACCAGCATGGAGTTACGCATTTGATGGTACGCGGTTCCGGGATGAACACTTTTGCCGTGTACAATCACCCGGGCTCCTGCAGCATTGAAATTTTCAAATTCTAATTCACCTACAGGGCCACCGTCGAGGGTGTAGGCCCATTGGGCACCAAATTTCTCCACATCAAAAAGGTGTGCTCCTTTGCCAACTTCTTCGTCCGGGTTGAAAGCAATGCGGATTTTACCATGTTTTATCTCCGGATGTTCCAGCAGGTACTCCATGGCTCCGATAATTTCGGCAATACCGGCCTTGTCGTCTGCTCCTAGCAGGGTTGTGCCATCACTGGTGATGAGGGTTTGTCCCTTATACCCGGTGAGTTCGGTAAAATATTCGGGCGAAAGGACGATATTATCTTTTTCGTTTAACACAATGTCCCCGCCATCGTAATTTTTATGGATTTTGGGTTGAACCTGTTCGGCCGTAAAATCGGGTGCGGTATCCATGTGGGCAATAAATCCGATTACGGGAATGTCTCCCTCCGTATTGGCCGGTAAGCTGGCCATCACATAGGCATGTTCGTCGATGCTGACCTCTTCCAGTCCCAATTCTTTGAGCTCTTTGACCAACAAATTGGCCAGATTCCACTGTTTTTCAGTGGTTGGACACTGATGGCTTTCAGGATCCGATTGTGTATCTATTTTCGCATATCGGATAAATCGTTCTGCTATATTTTCCATAAATATTTTTTAACTTTTGCGCAAAATTAAGGATTCGGGCATACTTTCATACCTGTAAAGGTGTTTTTTTAACCTATTTTTGCAAAAGCGTTTTCTAAAAGGCATCAATAAAATGAAAAAGATTCTTCTGATTATTCAACGGGAATATGTGACACGGGTACGAAAACGTTCGTTTATCATCATGACTATTCTGGGGCCTGTGTTGATGGCTGCCTTGGTTATTTTGCCGGCTTATTTGAGCTCGGTGGGTGATCAGGGAATGCGTAATGTGGCTGTGCTGGATGAAACAGGGTGGTTTTATCAACAATTTAAGGATCAGGAAAACCTGCATTTTTATTATGTGAACCAACCTGTGCAACAAGCCAAAGCCGCTGCCTTGCTCAAAGGAGATATGTTGCTGTACATTCCGCGTCCCGAGCTTAATGTTCCGGTTAATGCAGAGCTTTATTCCATCAAGCAAAGCGGACTCGATTTACGGGTTTACGTGAAAACATTGATGAAAAAAGTGGTGGAAAATAAGAAACTGCTGGCTCAAGGCATCGATCCCAATGTGATTAAAGCTTCAAAGGTGAGTATCAACCTGGTGACCATAAAGGTGGCTGAAAATGGAGATGAAAAAGAAAGTAATACCGACGTAGAAATCGGATTGGGTGTCTTTGCCGGCTTATTGATTTACTTTTTTATCTTTATGTTCGGTGCCCAGGTGATGAAAGGTGTGATGGAAGAAAAGTCGAACCGTATTGTTGAAGTAATTATTTCGTCGGTGAAACCCTTTCAATTGATGATGGGGAAAATTATCGGCGTGGCCATGGTGGGCCTTACACAATTCTTGTTGTGGGTGTTGTTAACCTTTGCTTTTGTCGGGATTTATCAGGTTGGATTCGGTGGAGATCAGTTTTCGTCGGATATGATAAAAATGGGTCAGCAAAAAGCAGTGGTTAGCCAATTATCCACTCAGGACAAAAGCGACAATTCCATGGCTTTTTCAAAGGTTAGCGAAATGCTTTCGGAGATTAATTTTAAAACCATGATTTTCAGCTTTATCTTTTACTTTTTGGGCGGTTACCTGCTTTATGCTTCATTATTTGCAGCGGTGGGGGGTGCCATCGATAACGATGCAGATGCCCAGCAGTTTATGTTGCCCATCTCCATCCCGCTAATTTTTTCGGTTGCCATGGCAGGCGTTGTGGCCAACCAACCCGACGGCGCTCTGGGATTTTGGATGTCTATGATTCCGTTTACCTCACCGGTAATCATGATGATGCGCATTCCGTTTGGCGTGCCGTTTTGGCAAATAGGTTTGTCGGCTGCATTGCTCATTATTACCTTTGTGCTAACCACTTTTGTGGCAGGTAAAATTTACCGGATTGGCATTTTGATTTATGGCAAAAAGATAAATTATGCCGAATTGTGGAAATGGCTTCGATACTGAAGCTAAAGATGATTTCTGAAGCTGAATTTAATCCGGTAAAATAGAAAGAACCGGATTTTTTGATAATCTGAATCTCGATTAGGAGCACGGCAAAAGCGGAATTGACAAATATTTTCGTTTAATAAGGAGGCTAACCGGGAAGTATATTGTTAATTATCAAATAATATTCTATTTTTGCACCCTCATAAAAAGAACGAAAAATCATAAATATCTAATTTCAAATGCAAAACAAAGGAGCAATTAAATTTTTTGCCATTACTTTTGCACTGGTTTGTTTGTACCAGCTTAGTTTTACCTATGTGGCAGGGCGCGTACAGAAGCAGGCAAAAGAATATGCACGCAACGATCAGGCAATTGCAGAGGCAAAAAAACTGGCAGGTGGAAATGAGGCTTTGGAAACCTATTACATGGATTCTATTGCCAAAGCACGTGAAAATTATTATTTGGACAGTGTAGCCAACGAACCGGTTTACAACATGGGTATTGCCAAATATACCTATAAAGAAGCCAAAGAAAGAGAGTTAAATCTCGGCCTTGACCTGAAAGGTGGGATGAACGTGGTGCTGGAAGTCAAAGTAGGTGATATTATCACTGCACTTGCCGGTCATAGTACCGATCCCGTATTTCTTAAAGCCATGAAAATGGCCCATGAAATGCAAAAACAAAGCAACAAGGATTTCGTTGATCTGTTTGGTGAAGCTTTCAACAAAGTGGATCCAAATGCACGCCTGGCTTCCATTTTTTTGTATGAATTTAAAGATAAAGGAATCACCACCAACTCAACCAATGATGAGGTGTTGGCTGTACTGAAAAAAGAAACCGAAGGCGCTGTGGATCGTACTTTTCAAATTTTGCGCACAAGGATCGACCGTTTTGGTGTGGCTCAACCCAATATTCAGAAGCTGGCTACCAGTGGACGAATTCTGGTTGAACTTCCCGGTATTAAAGACCCTTCGCGTGTTCGGAAACTTTTGCAGGGAACGGCCAAACTTGAATTCTGGGAAACCTATAATTTCTCGGATATTTATACCTATTTTGATGCTGCCAATGCCAAATTAAGGTCGGAAGAGGCTTTGCTTAACGAAGATTCTCTCAATACATCCAAAACCGCCAATGCAAAAAGCGGATCTGCTACGGAAAAGGCGGCTGCCGATACTTCGGGTAACAAATTGCTGAAACAAATTGAAAGCGATACTACCAACAAACAAGCCGAAAAAGCTTCCTTTAAAGATTACGCCAAAAAGAATCCGTTGTATGCTTACCTGCAACCTTCTTTTTATCAAAATAAAGACGGAAGATATTATCCGGCACAGTCGGCACGGGTTGGTTTGGCTGCCATTAAAGATACGGCACGGATCAACCATATGTTGAAGCTCGTAAAATCGCTGTTCCCAAGAGATTTAAAATTAGCATGGGCGGTTAAACCCGATCCCAGAACACCTAACTATCTTGAACTGGTGGCTTTGAAAGCCAGTACACGTGACGGTAGTGCTGCACTGGGTGGCGATGTTATATCAGATGCCCGTCAGGATTTTGACCAAAATGGTCGTGTGACGGTTGATTTGCAAATGAACAGCCAGGGCGCAAAAGTGTGGAAACGTTTAACCGGTGAAAATGTGGGTAAACAAATCGCCATTGTTTTGGATGGTTATGTCTATTCTTTCCCGGTGGTTAATGATGAAATTCCCAACGGACGGTCTTCGATCTCAGGAGGTGGTATGACTGTGGAAGAGGCCAAAGACCTTGCCAATATCTTAAAAGCCGGTAAGTTGCCTGCTCCTGCCAAAATTGTTGAAGAAGCAGTGGTTGGCCCTTCGCTGGGTCGCGAGGCTGTACGTGCAGGGATGAACAGTTTTATCCTGGCCTTTATTATCGTGCTGGTTTATATGATTGTCTATTACAACAAAGCGGGTTGGGTAGCTAGCCTGGCCTTGATTGTAAACGTGTTCTTCTTACTGGGTGTGTTGGCTTCCATTGGTGCCGTACTTACCTTACCCGGTATTGCCGGTATCGTGTTGACGCTCGGTATGGCTGTCGATG
>CBETNY010000059.1:0-7971 GCA_965537275.1 uncultured bacterium
TCTATGTTTTAGCCGGTATTAGCTATATGACCATGGCTTTTGTCATTATGAATTACAACCCCGATTTACTGGCCATGATGCCCATGGTATTGGGAATTGTGATGCTCACCTATAGCGTGGTAAACCTGTTTTTATTTTCAAAACGCAAAATAGAACTTTACGAAGCCACAGAGGATTCCATCTAATTTCCATCGCACCAGTCAAAAAACAGATATTCCTATGGCAGCCCACACGCGTCAACCCAGTCTAACGGAAGCATTAATTCCCATCGTTTTTTTAATTATTCTCCTTTCGTTCAATGTTTTATTTTGGGAAGACACCTTACAAGGTGCCAACCAGATTGCCCTGATGACGGCCGCTTCGCTGGCCGGAATACTTGGTTTGCGGATGGGCTACACCTGGACGCAAATGCGCGATCAAATCGTAAAAACCATTGGAACAGCCATGCCCGCCATTCTTATTTTACTACTCATTGGTGCTTTGGCAGGCACATGGCTCATTAGCGGAGTGGTACCTGCTTTAATTTATTATGGACTGGATATTTTATTTCCCAGCATCTTTTTATTTGCCGCAGTAGTCATCAGCGGGATTGTTTCGTTGGCCACAGGAAGCTCATGGTCAACCATTGCCACCATTGGCGTAGCGCTGCTGGGAATTGGCGATGCCATGGGGTTTGACAAAGCCATTGTGGCCGGAGCCATTGTTTCGGGTGCCTATTTTGGAGATAAAATGTCACCATTGTCAGATACCACCAATCTGGCGCCTGCAGTGGCCGGCACCGATTTGTTTACCCATATCCGGTATATGATGTATACCACCATCCCATCCATGAGCCTCACCCTCATTATTTTCCTTATTATTGGATTTAACTACCATACCGATATTACACCTACCCATATCAACGATGTACAATTGGCCATTGCCCATACTTTTCATATTACACCCTGGCTTTTTCTGGTTCCCGTAATCCTCTTTATTGTGATCTTAAAAAAGATGCCCCCCCTACCTGCCCTGGCTGTTGGCGTTGTTTTAGGAGCCATTGCCGCTGTTATTTTCCAACCTCAAATTATCGAAAATTTAACCCATATCACCGATAATTATGCAAAAGCCTCTTATGTGGGCGTCATGCAAGCCATGTATGGCAGCACCAGCATCCAAACGGAAAATCCGGCCATGAACGACCTGTTTTCTACAGGGGGGATGGGTGGCATGCTGCAAACCATTTGGCTGATACTTTCGGCCATGATTTTTGGCGGCATCATGGAATCGAATGGTATGCTGCGAAAGGTCACCCAATCTATTTTAAAGTTGGTAAAAACCGACGGTTCGTTGATTGCCTCCACTGCCGTATCTTCTATCTTTTTTAATATCACGGCCTCCGATCAGTATATTTCCATTGTGGTTCCCGGCGAAATGTACCACGATGCTTTTAAAGACCGCGGACTAAAACCTGAGGTATTGAGTAGAACACTTGAAGATGCCGGAACGGTTACTTCGGTATTAGTTCCCTGGAATACAGGTGGTGCCACGCAGGCCCGTGTTTTAGGCGTTCCCACGCTCAGCTACCTACCCTACGCATTTTTTAACCTTATCAGTCCTTTTATGACCATCTTTTTTGCCTATATGAACATAAAAATCAGACGATACAAAGACGATAAGAAAATAAAAAATGACTTAGCGGATAAAAAATCAGAGGTTTAGAAAGCAACCGAACCCATCATTCAAAAATAACGCGGTTTATTTTACCATTCCGGTAAAGCCCATAAAAGCCATGGCCAGAATACCGGCAGTGACCAACGCAATCGGCACGCCCCGCATTCCTTTGGGAACTTCCATAATTTCAAGATGTTCGCGAATACCGGCAAAGATCACCAGCGCCATGGTAAAGCCTATGGCGGTTGACATGGCAAAGACGACTCCTTCGAGCAGGTTAAATTGTTTTTGAATGGTCAAAATGGCAGTACCCAAAACAGCACAGTTGGTGGTAATAAGCGGAAGGAAAACACCCAATGCCTGATATAGCGCAGGGCTTACCTTTTTCAAAATGATTTCAACCATTTGAACCAGGGCAGCAATTACCAAAATAAATACAATGGTCTGCATAAAGCCCAGACCAAAGGGATTCAACACATAATATTGAAATAACCATGTGGTCATGGTGGCCAGTGTCATCACAAAAACCACAGCGCCACCCATCCCGATGGAGGTTGAGATGCGGGTAGAAACACCCAGAAAAGGACAAACACCCAGAAACTGGGTTAATACGATGTTACTAACAAAAATGGCAGAGATAATAATGACAAAATATTCCATCGTAGTAAATTTTATGCGGTTTTATTAAATTTATTAATGAGGGCAATGATATAACCCAAAGCGATGAAGGCGCCCGGTGCAAGGATAAACACCAACATCAAATCGCCTTTAATTAAATGCACACCAAAAATAGCACCGGCGCCCAAAAGTTCACGAACCGAACCCAGGATGGTCAATGCAAAGGCAAATCCGAGTCCCATACCCAAACCATCCAAAATGGAAGACCACACCGTATTTTTTGATGCAAAGGCTTCGGCACGCCCCAATACAATACAGTTCACCACAATCAGCGGGATAAAAAGGCCGAGTTGCTCGAATAGTGCCGGAAGATAAGCTTGCATGGTCAGCTCCACAATGGTAACAAAAGAAGCAATAATCACGATAAAAGCAGGAATCCGAACCTTATCGGGGATTTGGTTTTTCACCATGGAAATCACCATGTTCGACATGGTGAGCACAAAGGCCGTTGCCAAACCCATACCCAGTCCGTTGAGTGCCGAAGTAGTGGTACCCAAAGTGGGACACATCCCCAGCAAAAGGACAAAAACCGGATTCTCTTTGAGAAAACCTTTTGTAAAGTTTTTTATTTGATTCATGATTCTGTTATTTTCAAATTTGTCAATCCTTATTTTTTTCAACACCGGACGAATGCTTCGCAAACGCCTTCTCAAAAGTATCATAGGCCCGCTGTAATGCATCACAAAAAGCTCTGGAACTGATGGTTGCCGCAGTAATAGCGTCCACATCACCCCCATCTTTTTTCACTTTTAATTTAAAAGTGGCCGGATTTTTCCCCATAAACTGATCCGGGAAATTCGACTTCTTTTTATCCAGTTTGGTACCTAAACCGGGCGTCTCTTTTAAACTTAAGATGGAAGTATTGTAGATGGATCCATCGGGCAAAAACCCGATCATGGCATCGATACGACCTCCAAATCCTTTATCGGTATAGGTATTGACAGCTACTCCCACCCATTTTCCCTTTCGGTAGGCCACATTTAAGCGTAACGAATCTTTTCCGTCTGCATCGGGTACCTCCATCACCTGCAACGAGTCGAAAGCAGGGAGAACAGCCTTAATGGCCGCTTGTTGCTTTTTCTGTTTTGCCAGGGCAATGGGTTTTTTCGTAGCCACATAAACCGCTCCCAATGCCAGAGCAGCCACAGCAGCCACCACAAAAAGTGTCAGAACCATATTTAGAAAACTCGATTCCTTTTTTGAAGCCATCTTATCAATATTTTATAGAACAACCAAAACTTTAAACTTCTAATATTTAACCAATTGCCACTCCTGGCTTTTTACCAAAACGACGGGGTTTGAATCCCCTGTTAATCAATGGAACAACAGCATTCATTAGCAGGATGGCAAAAGAAACCCCTTCGGGATAGGCTCCCCAAACACGAATAAGCATAGTAAGTAAGCCGATACCAAAACCAAATAGCAGTTGACCTCCTCTGGTCATTGGTGAAGTAACCATGTCGGTAGCCATAAAAATTGCCCCTAACATCAAACCACCGGTGAGCAAATTGAACACCGGATCAGCAAACTGATTCGGATTTATCAGCCACAAAATCCCTGAAAAAACAAATACCGTCAGCAAGATCGAAACCGGAATTTCCCAGGTGATGATTTTTTTCCAAAGCATGTAAAGACCACCGATTATCAACGCCAATGCCGAAATCTCGCCCATCGATCCACCAAGTTGTCCCATCAACGCCTGCATGTATGTGGGAAGATGCTGTGACAACTCGGCCATTGATTTGCCGGCGCCGAGTCCTTCTTTAAGATATCCCAAAGGTGTGGGACCGGTAATCACATCGGCCAAACCCGTTGGTAATACGCCCGGTTTTGGCCATGAGGTCATCTCAACAGGAAAGGATACCAACAGGAAAACGCGCGCCACCAAGGCCGGATTGAAAATATTTTTACCCAATCCGCCAAACGACATTTTAGCAATACCAATGGCCACCAAAGCCCCCACAATGACCATCCATGACGGCATATTGGAAGGCACATTAAAAGCCAGCAATATGCCGGTCACCAAAGCAGAGCCATCGGTGATGGTAATTGGGCCTTTGATTAAATATTTTTGTATGAGCCATTCGAAAAACAGGCTGAAAAACACAGAGAGCAACAACACCCTGACGGCATTGAGACCAAAAAAATAGATCGACACCAACATGGCCGGCATCAGTGCAAGCACCACGCCATACATAATTTTTTTGGTTGAATTATCCCCGTGAATATGTGGAGACCCGGTTATGGTTAGCATATTCATATTTTTAAACTTTCTATTCTTTTGAACAAATCTTTATCTTTTATTTCGTGCACGAATCATGGCGCCCACCTTATTTTTACCCAAGCGCAAATAATCGAGCAAAGGAATGTTGGCCGGACAGGTATACTGACACGAGCCGCATTCAATACAATCCATTACCCGTTCCTCTTCCACCTTTTCAAACCGGCCAATACGGGCATATCGCGACAGCAAGTAAGGCTCCAATCCCATGGGACATACCTGCGTACATTTTGAGCACCGGATACACGGACTCTCAACGGGACGGTGGCTTTCATCCTCAGGGATTAATAAAATTCCGGAAGAGCCCTTCACCACCGGCACCTCCTCCGAAAACAGGGCTTTTCCCATCATCGGGCCACCCCCGATAATTTTTCCGGTATTCTCAGGCATTCCTTCTGCTGCGTGAATCAAATGTTTGATGGGTGTACCGATACGTACTTTAAAGTTAGATGGTTTTCGCACCGCCTTTCCGGTTACCGTAATCACCCGTTCCACCAGGGGTTTGTTTTTCTCAACCGCTTCATAAACGGCAAAGGCAGTACCCACATTTTGCACCACGCAACCCACTTCGATGGGCAACTTTGCGGAGGGTACTTCCCGGTTTGTTAAGGCCTTTATCAGCTGTTTTTCTCCCCCTTGCGGATATTTCACCTGAAGGGCCTGCACCGAAATTCCGGAATAGGACTTGGCAAGCTGAGTCATATGAGCAATGGCATCGGGTTTATTATTTTCAATCCCGATGATGGCTTTTTCCACTTTTAATGCCTTCATCAAAAGCTGGATGCCCACCATAATTTCATCCCCTTTTTCCAACATCAAACGATGATCGGCAGTAAGGTAAGGTTCGCATTCGACGCCATTAATAATTAAAAATTCGGCCTTTTTCCCCTGAGGCACCATTAATTTAACATGGGTAGGAAAAGTTGCTCCACCCATTCCCACAATTCCGGCGTCTTTTACCTTTTGGATAATTTCTTCAGGGGTAAAGTCTAACGAAGTGCGCAGTTCATCCGAAGTATCAATGTCGTCCAGCCATTCGTCACCTTCCACATTAACAATGATGGCAGGCCGGCGAAAACCCGAAGCATCCACCACATTATCCAATTTTGCCACAGTTCCTGAAACCGGCGAATGCAAGTTGGCCGAAATAAATGCTTCTCCCTTACCAATAAGCTGTCCGGCTTTCACCTTATCGCCACGTTTAACCAGGGCTTTGGAAGGCGCGCCCAGGTTCTGCCCCAGAGGAATCACCATCTGACCGGCTAGCGGCAATACTTCGATATATTTGTTGGCTGATAATTTATTTTCAGGCGGATGAATTCCTCCTAATGCAAAAGTCTTTAAAACTCCCATTATTTTTCGGATTTATTCTTTAAATTTTCTGAACCCTTTTCCTTTGTTTTGGCCGCTTCTACCTCACCAGGCTGCGCATTTTTCTCTATGGCCTGAGCCACCAGGTTCACTTCTAAATCTTTATTAGAAGCATCTGCGCTTTTTGGTTTTTCAGTCTTGGGTTTTCTTGGTTTAAAATTCACTTCCCAAATAGCGGAGGTGGGGCAAACTTCCACACACTTACGGCACAAAGTACATTTTTCAAAATCGATATAGGCAAGGAAGCTGTTGATGGTAATGGCATCAAAATTACATACCTTTTCACATTTACCACACCCTATACAAGCCACTTCACAATTCTTCTTCGCAGCAGCTCCTTTCTCTTTATTGACACACGAAACAAAAATTCTACGGTCGCGTGGCCCTTTTTTACGTAATTCGATGATATCGCGCGGACATGCAATCACACAAGCCCCACAAGCCGTACAGTTATCATTTACTTCCGGAAGCCCTCTTTCGGGATTGATATGAATGGCATCAAATTCACAGGCATCCACACAATCGCCCAAACCCAAACAACCATACTGGCACCCCCCCTCTCCGGCATACAAGGTATGGGCAAATGAACAGGAAGTCACTCCTTCGAATTTTACCTTTTCCGGTGAGTGGGCTCCGGTACCATTGCATCGAACCACAGCAATCATGGGAGCCTTCTCCTTAATTTCAAGGCCAACGATGGAAGCCACTTTTTGCATCACTTCATTGCCACCTACCGGACAAAAGAATCCCTCCAACGAATGTTCATCTTTGGCCTGTTTTACAGCATTTTCGGCAAAAGCACGGCAACCCGGAAATCCACACCCTCCACAATTGGCTGAAGGTAGCACCTCTTCAACCTGATCGATTTTAGGATCTTCGTAAACTTTAAATTTACTGGCTACAAAATAGAGGATTACCGCTGACACCAGCCCCAAACCTCCCAATACGATAACGGATACAAGTATAATACTATTCACAATTATACAATTTTGTTCATTGTTATTTGCTAAGGCTTACAAAATTAAAATTTAACTTATAACAAATAATTTCAAAGAGATAATTTATTGCGTTAACCAACCTATTGATTGACTGGTATTTAAAAGCGATATCCTGCCAATGAAAACAAGTAACAACTTACCATTTATTTGATTTTCAAATATTTACAATGTTAAACAAAAGCAATATAAATTAGCTTGATTTATCCTAATTTAGAAACATTTAAAAAAACAATTATTTACATATCATCAAAATAACATGAACTATTCACCTGATTTAATGGATACTAAATAATTCTTCAGTAAAATGATTGGAAAAAAGAAGGTCTATGTGCTGATGAATTGTTGGTTAGCAACTAAAATATCATCGGGATATTTGGTCGTAATCTTTATCAACACACAACAACATTGAGAATAGAGGATTCGAGGGCTACTTAATGTAGTAATGAAAGCGCTTTTTAAAGAAATCTTTCAAGAAATATAAAGCGGTATAATAAGGAACCAGCAAACCGATGGCCAACAAACCGGCCACCCCTTGATCGAGTCCCAACTGTAAAAAGAGAATCAGCCCCAGAAAAAGCACCAGAAAAGGAAAAAAATAGCCCAGGGCTACGGCCCACGACCCATAAGATTGTTTCATCTCGACAACCACTTCATCACCTTCCTTAAGTTTATAATGGGGATACCATTCAACCTCGATAATCTTTTCCTGTACATCGCTTACCGAACAAACATTTTTTAACGAACACGAAATACAGCCGGCCTTTGCAATGATGGCTACCTCAGCCCGGTCTCCATGGATTGCCCGAATAATGCCGGGATGCTCAACTTTTTCTTCACCTATCGCCATATACCTTTTAATTATTCAACAAAAGTACAAAAGAATAAATGGCACCTTAAAATCATGGGAAAAAATTCAATCATGCCGGAAATTTCAGATAAAGCTTGTTTAAAGTCAAATTATTCTTATGTATGTATCTAACTAATAATCAA
>CBETNY010000060.1:0-7881 GCA_965537275.1 uncultured bacterium
TTGAAATTGAACAAGAGCTGGGCGAATCGGCACTTTATTATTGGAAATAATTTTCAGTTCATAAAAAAAGCACGCCGGTTGGCGTGCTTTTTTTATGCTTAAAATTTTTTTATTCTCCCTTTTACAGTTAAGTGTAGCAAACCATCCTATTTCGATTCGGCCTCCTTCAATGCTTTATTAAAACAATAGCGACACAGCGGCTCATAAGCATCTGTTTCGCCAAGAACCACCAGCTTGTCGTTTTTTACGGTTCGATGCGAATAGTTTGCCAGGTTTCCGCAGCGGATACAAATGGCGTGCACTTTGGTCACATACTCAGCAATGGCCATTAATTTGGGAATGGGGCCAAAGGGTTTTCCCAGGTAATCCATATCAAGACCGGCAACAACAACACGTTTTCCCCGGTTGGCCAATTCGTTGCATACCGATACCAATTCTTCGCCAAAGAACTGGGCCTCATCAATACCTACTACCTCAAAATCTTCGGCATAAAAAAGAATTTGTGATGCATTTTGTACCGGAATAGAAGAAACGGCGTTGGCATCGTGCGACACCACATCGGTTTCATCATATCGCGTATCTACTTCAGGTTTAAAGATCTCAACTTTTTGTTTGGCGATTCGTGCACGGTTAAGCCGCCGAATCAACTCTTCTGTTTTACCTGAAAACATCGATCCGCACACCACCTCTATCCAACCCGTTCGTGCTGAATTATTTCGGTCTTTTTCGAGAAACATGAATAAATATTGTTTTTCTTTCTACTTTTGAAAGGACAAAGTTAACCATTTCCGATTAGTTTTTGCGTGGAAGAAAAAATCTATTTTTCAACTTTTACCTTCCAGGCTGTTCGGAGAATTTAAACACAATGATTGTATGATGAATCAGGAAGAATCAATGAGAAACTTACGCCGGCTGCTTGACGATATGCAGCAAATTTTAAACAAAAAAAACGAATCGCCCCATCTTCATGCTTTGGAAATTGATCTTTTAAAACAAAAAACATTGAATATCTATGATACCCTCATTCATTTAAACCCTTCGAACCAATCGGCCGAAAAGCCTTTACAAAATACCGACAAAAAGCAACCACCCGAACCAAAGCCTGTCCCATCGGCCCCGCTTACTTCAGAAGTGTCAACCCCGAAAAAAAAGACAGAAAGCCAAACACAAAATCCCACTACCCCAATGGCTCGTAAGCAGGATAGCCAAACAGAACCTGCCAGGGAACCCTTAACGGAAAAAACCACACTGGATCTTTTTTCAGACACATCAACCTCTACCATTGGAGAAACCATAGCCAAAAACGATGCCCTTGGAGAACGACTGCAAACCACTCCCATTAGTGATTTACGCGAAGCCATTGGAATAAACGATAAGTTTGTATTTATCAATCAGTTATTTAAGGGTGACATGGAAAGATACAACCGGATTTTAGACGAATTGAATGGATTTTCAAGCTTAAAAGGAGCACAAACATACCTTACCGAATTGGCTGTTGAATACCAATGGAATACGGAAGATCCGGCTTATCTCAAGTTAGCGGATATGATTGAACGCAAATTTTCTTAAACCTCGAGGACCATGTCAAAATTATATTTGGTACCCACGCCCATTGGCAACATGGAGGATATCACACTTCGGGCACTGCGTATTTTAAAAGAAGTTGATCTGATTTTAGCAGAAGACACCCGCACCTCGGGTAAACTTTTAAAATTTCACCAAATTGAAAACAAACTCCAGTCGTACCATATCCACAACGAGCACAAGGTACTCGAAAGGATTATTGACAGAATACAAAATGGCGAATCGATGGCATTGATAAGTGATGCAGGCACCCCGGCCATTTCCGATCCGGGCTTTTTACTGGTTCGCGAATGTATTAAACAAGGCGTAGAGGTGGAGTGTCTACCGGGAGCCACCGCTTTTGTTCCCGCCCTGGTAAATTCGGGTTTTCCCACCGACCGTTTCTTTTTCGAAGGCTTTCTGCCGCACAAAAAAGGCAGACAAAGCCGGTTAAAAGCATTGGCACAGATTCCTCATACCCTCATTTTTTACGAATCACCTCACCGGTTACTAAAAACACTGGAACAGTTTAAATCCATATTTGGACCTGACTGTCCGGTTTCCGTTTCGCGCGAGCTCACAAAAATTCACGAAGAAACGATTCGCGGTTCCTTAGCCGAGGTAATCAATTACTTTGCAAACAAAACGGTCAAAGGCGAAATCGTCATTATCCTTGGAAAACAAAACAACAAAACAGAAGATGAATAACCCTGACACAACCCACCAAGCCTCTGAACCTTCCCTTCATTCAAAGTTTTTACAGGCAACTCCTTTTATTGAAAGCGAAAACAAAGAAATTATCGCTTTTGTTGAAAAACACACCAAGCCGCAGCAAAATAACCGTGAAAAAGCCATTTCCCTGTTCTATGCTGTTCGCGACCTGATTCGATACGACCCTTACCAAATAGATTTATCCGTAAACGGTTTGAAAGCCGGCACAACCCTGAAAAACACCTACGGATGGTGTGTTAGTAAAGCCATCTTGCTCACGGCCTGTTACCGTAGTTTGGGAATTCCGGCACAATTAGGCTTTGCCGATGTTCGCAACCACCAGGCAAGTCAAAAAATGACCGACTACCTTAAAACCGATATCGCTTACTGGCACGGTTACAGTCTGGTTTACCTGAATGGGCAGTGGTTAAAAGCCACACCGGCCTTTAACCTGGCGCTCTGTGAAAAATCAGGGTGGATTCCCGTTGAATTTGATGGCCGGCACCACGCCACTTTCCCCAACAAAACCCTGCACGGACAAAAACACATGGAATACCTTACCGATCGAGGTACCTATGCCGATGTGCCACTGGATAAAATTATTAAAACTTATCAAGAGGTGTACCCCCACGTTATGAAAAGGTGGAAATAAAACCCGGCGCTATGGGTGCTTTCCACAATCGGTTTTAATGGGCTATCTGGGGTAAAGATTATTTTTTCACAACTTATTCATCAAAAAATTGAGGCAGCAACAAGGTACAACCTAAACCAACCACAAATAAAAAGAAGCGTTTGCTGATAATTTTTAACGAATCTAAGATTCAAAATCACCATCATTCGGTAAATAGTGTTAATTTTACCCACTGATAAATTTATAAGAAATGAAAAATATTGCATTATTGTACTGGGGTAAGGGTGGCAATGTAGAACATGCTGCTCAGGTAATTTACAACTTATTGGGTTCGGAAAATGCCGATCTTTTTGATGTGGAAAGTTTTGACATCAGCACCCTGAAAAATTATAAATTACTCATTCTTGGAGGATCTACCGTGGGAGCTGAAAACTGGGAAGACGCTACCAATGATAACATGTGGAATAAATTCTTCAGAGAAATCCAGGCCATGGATTTGAGTGGACTCAAAGTAGCCGCCTTTGGACTGGGGAACCAGGTTTTATATCCTGAACACTTTGTGGACGGGTTGGGTATTTTTAAAACTGAAATGGACAAAACCAAAGCCACCATTATTGGGGAATGGCCTACTGAAGGCTATAAATTTACCGATTCGGAAGGAATGCACGACGGCATGTTTTACGGCTTGGCACTTGATGAAGACAACGAGCCCGAACTTACCGAGGAGAGAGCCAAAAAATGGCTACAAAAATTAGAAAAAGAGATGGCCTAAAAGACTGACTTCTTTTATAAAAAGAGCCTGTTGCCAATCGTGCGACGGGCTTTTATTATTTTGGCCGCTTAGCCAAACATTTTCTATCTTTGTACACCTGCAAGAAAAAAGGAACATTAGGCTTAAATCATGGCGTTTTTATATCGTATTTCCATTTATCTTTATGATTTTATAATCAGGATTGCCGCCCTTTTCAACCCACAGGCCAAAGCCTTTATTGACGGTCGCAGGGGACAATTTAAACGCATGAAAGCTGCCGTTGGAAAGCACGATCAAATCATCTGGTTCCATTGTGCCAGTTTGGGCGAATTTGAACAAGGCCGGCCTGTTATGGAAGCTTTCCGCCAAACCTTCCCCGATTATAAAATTCTGCTGACCTTTTTTTCCCCTTCGGGATACGAACTGCGTAAAAACGATCCTTTGGCTGATTATGTTTTTTATTTGCCGATGGATAAAAAAAGGAATGTCCATCGATTCTTGAAAATCTTTAAACCCAGTTTGGCCATTTTTATAAAGTATGAATTTTGGTTTCACTACATTGACGGTTTATATAAAAACAAAATACCGGTCTTTCTTGTTTCCGGAATCTTTCGTAGAAACCAACATTTTTTCCGTTTCTATGGCCGGTGGTTTCGCCAACAACTACAAAAAGTCAGTTGGTTCTTCGTCCAAAACGAAACTTCTGCAGAGCTGCTAAACCACATCCATGTTTTTCACCACGAAATAAGCGGTGACACCCGTTTCGACCGCGTGCTTCAAATTAAAAATCAGGCACAACCACTCGATCAAATCAAACGGTTTAAAAATACCGGAAAACTGCTTGTTGCCGGCAGCACCTGGCCCCCCGACGAAGATATACTGCTTCAATTTTCACAAACATCAACTCCCCACGTTAAAATAATTATCGCGCCACACAAAGTAGATGAAAATCACATCAAAAACATTATCAATAAATTTGAGGCCTATCAACCGATTCGCTATTCACAATTTGATGAAACCGACCCGGCAAAAAGCCGGATTCTCATTATCGACCAAATCGGATTGCTCTCTTCCATTTATCAATATGCCGATTTAGCCTACATTGGTGGTGGTTTTGGAGTAGGAATCCATAACCTTCTTGAGGCTGCGGTATATGGCATTCCTGTTCTTTTTGGACCCAACTACCAGCGGTTCAAAGAAGCACACGACTTGCTTAAAAACGGGGGTGGTTTCACCATCGATTCAGCAAAAGCATTCATTAATACTGGCAAGCACTTACTTAACTCTCCCGATTTATACCTGAAAGCAAGCAAAGCAGCATCAAACTATGTCATTGAAAATGCAGGTGCTACAGAATATATCATCCAGAAAGCCAAAGAATTTATAGTTGCTAAAAAAACGATCTTTTAAGAAATTTCGTTAATTTTGTAGAAAATATAAATTTACTACCATGAGAACATTAATAAGAAAAGCACTGCGGAAACCAACCGCCGCCGATACTGTTTTTTTGATTAAAGACGGCAAAGACCTGAATTTCACTCCTCTCACCGAAGAGGAAAAAACCTATGTAAAGCGTCAACATCGCGATAAGCGAAAAATGGTGAGCATCAACCGTTACAAAAATATGCTGTTGGTGGCTTATGGCGAATTTTTAGGTACCCGGGCCAACCGGCTTGAAAACTACCGGAAAAGAGGCGACGAGTGCCAACAAATTTTAAATGATGCCAAAGTTGAGCGTGCCGTAGTTTACAATGTAAATGCTACCAAAGAAGAAGAGCTGGCATTTGTTGAAGGGATGCTACTGGGTAACTATCAATTTGTTAAGTACAAAAAAGATGGCGAGAAAACAGGAAAAACGTTACGCCAGATAGATGTATACGACAACGATTTAGCGGAAACCGATTTAGAAGAGGTAAAGGCCGTTTATGATGCCGTTGTATTTGCACGTGACTTTGTGAACGAACCCGTGGCTTACCTTACAGCCGAAAAATTCGCTGAAGAGATGAAGTCGCTGGGCCAACTGGCGGGTGCGAAAGTAGAAATCTTTAACAAGAAAAAGCTTGAAAGTCTGAAAATGGGTGGCCTCCTTGCTGTAAACCGAGGCAGTATTGACCCGCCAACATTTACCATTATTGAGTGGAAACCCGAGAATGCAGTCAATAAAAAGCCTTATGTTTTTGTGGGAAAGGGAGTGGTGTATGATACCGGTGGACTCAGCCTCAAACCAACCAACTTTATGGATACCATGAAATCGGACATGGCCGGTGGAGCAGCTGTGGCAGGAGCTATGTACGCCATTGCACGAACTAAATTACCGGTGCATGTTGTGGGCCTTGTACCTGCCACCGACAACCGCCCCGACGGTAACGCCTACACTCCCGGAGATGTTATCACCATGTACGACGGAACAACGGTTGAAGTGCTAAACACCGATGCCGAAGGCCGCATGATTCTGGCCGATGCTTTGAGTTACGCCAAACAATACGACCCTCAGTTGGTTATCGATATTGCAACCCTTACAGGAGCCGCCGCACGTGCCATTGGCCCTCAAGCCATTGTGGGAATGAAAACCAAAGCCGAAGATGATTTCGGACAACTGAGCAAAGCGGGCGATTTGACCCACGAGAGGATTGTCGAATTTCCTTTTTGGGATGAGTACAAAGAACAAATTAAATCGCATATTGCCGACCTGAAAAATATTGGCGGCCCGGAAGCAGGCGCCATCACAGCAGGCAAATTTTTGGAACACTTTACCGATTATCCATACATCCATCTGGACATTGCAGCCCCTTCTTTTTTAGAAAAGAAAGATTCTTATCGACCTAAAGGCGGAACAGGGGTAGGCGTTCGGCTGTTTTATGAATTTATCAAATCGAAGGTTTCCGAATAAAATTTTTACAGGAAATTTTTATTTACTCAATCCTCCCGGTATTTCGTTTCAAGGTGAAATACCGGGAGTTTTTCTTTTCTGAGCAAATGATTTGTCACATTTTAATTTAGCTGATTGTTCATTCAACTAATTCTTACCTTTGCCCGTAATAATTGTTCATCATGTCAAAAAGAAAAAAAGACAAAAAATGGTACCGGAAACTACGTGTGAGATACCGGCTGGTGCTGTTTAACGAAACCACCTTTGAAGAGCGGTTAAGTTTTCCCCTCTCCCGTCTCAACGTCATCAGCTTGATTTTAAGTCTTATGGTAATCTTCTTTGTGATGACCTATTTTGTTATTGCCTACACCCCCTTACGTGAATACATTCCCGGTTACCCGGATATCCATCAAAAAAAAGAACTTTACCGCCTGGGGCGGATGGCCGATTCGTTGCTGATCGACATTCAGAAAAAAAATCTCTACATCGAAAATATTAAACGCGTCATTGAAAACCGCGATATCGTAGAAAAGATGCCCACTCCTGATGTCGCCATCAAGCGTTATGATACCATTGAAGACCGCAAATCGACCGATGATAGTTTGCTGCGGGCAAATTTTGAAAAGCAAACCCGCTTTAACCTGAATTTTAACCAAACCAGACAGACTGCTTTTGGTCAAGGAAAAATGGTGATTCAAAATCAGAACTTCTATAAACCCCTCAATGGAATAATAACCGCCCAATTCAACCCACTCAAAAAACACTTCGGAATTGATATTGTTTCCTCGCACAACGAAGCTGTAAAGTCGGTTCTCGATGGTACCGTATTGCTTTCTGACTGGACGCTCGAAACGGGATACATTTTGGTTATTCAACATGCCGGCAATTTAATATCGGTTTATAAACATAATGCCACTTTATTGAAACAGGAAGGAGACTTGGTAAAAGCCGGAGAGCCGGTGGCCATTGCCGGGAATTCGGGTGAGATTACAACAGGCCCGCACCTGCATTTCGAACTTTGGTACAATGGCAACCCGGTAGATCCTGCTGTTTACATTAATTTTAATTAATCCCGGCAGCAAGTGAAAAAAAGAATCGCCCTTTTTGGTTCCACCGGTTCCATTGGTGTTCAAGCCCTGGACATCGTTTCAAAACAAAACGAACATTTTGAGGTTGAGGTTTTAACGGCCTTTCAAAATGCCGATTTACTTATCCGTCAGGCCAGGCAACACAAACCCAACGTGGTGGTTATTGGCGATGAACGGCTCTATTCAAAAGTCACCAACGCCCTCGAAGATACGGATACAAAAGTTTATGCCGGCACCGACGCCATTTGGCAGGTAGCACAAATGGATA
>CBETNY010000061.1:0-7707 GCA_965537275.1 uncultured bacterium
GGACGTCCGCAGGACACCATTCCAACTACCCTTGACTATATGCTAGAGAAACCACGCTAATTTTTATCCCTTTTATTTTTAGCAAAGTGGATGCACAGGCTTCAAGGGTAGCGCCGGTGGTTATCACATCATCTACGAGAATAATGTGTTTGTCAATCAGGCGTTCGGGGTGTTGAATGGCGAATATGTTTTTTACATTTTCCCACCTTTCGTATCTTGATTTTTTAGTTTGTGAAGCGGTGTGGTCCCGGCGAATTAAAAGATCGGCCATCACCCGGGCGTGCATTCTGTTAGCCATGCCATAGGCAATCATCAAACTTTGATTATAACCTCGTTTGAACTCTTTTTTAGGGTGGAGCGGAACAGGGATGATTGCGTGGGCGTTTTTGAAATGTTCACTTTGGTTGAGCTGTTGACCAAGAAGGTTACCCAGATAAATTCCAATCTCTTTTTTTCTTTTGTATTTCAGCCGGTGAATGAGGTGTTGGGCCATTCCTCCCTTATTAAAAAACAGAAGCGAGGTGGCCGAATACAATGGAAACCGACCGTAAAAAACTTCTTTAACCGGATTGTTTAATTCCTGATAAAAATTGGTAAGCGGTAAATGAAGTCTGCATTTTGTGCATAAAATGTTTTCGTGCGTAAACAGCGGTATGCCACATGACTGACAGGTCCTTGGGAAAAATAGTCCAACAAAATCGTTTATCCAAACAGCGGGTTTCATCTGTTTATAATAGTCTAAATAGGTTTTTTTAGTTTGTTTGGTTTTGGTTTGTCCTTTCCTGAAAACAGGAAAGGAGAAATTCACAAGTATTTAATGAACAGATTTCTTAAAAGTATAAATTGTCGTGGTTCATACCAAGAAAACGATTCACGGCAAAACGGGTGGATAGCCCCGAAAGTATCATTCCTAAAAGTAGAACAAATCCATATAAAATGGCAATCAGACGGTCGGTTTCGAGCATGGCAAGTTCAGGGATGTTCTGGCGTGCTACCACAATCAAAACACTTAACAAAAGCAAAGCCAAAAAAGCGCTGTAAATCCCGTGAAGGATTCCTTTTAAAATAAAAGGCCGTCGAATAAAACCTTTTGTTGCTCCCACCAACTGCATGCTTCTAATAATAAATCGTTTCGAATAGATTGAAAGCCTGATGGTGTTGTTGATTAACGCAATGGCAATGGCCAGTAACAACAAACTAAGACCCAGCAATAAAATACTGATTTTTCTTAGGTTTTTATTGATAACCTGTACCAACGATTTTTGGTAGTAGATTTCTTTTACATAGCTGTTGGTTAGTATTTTTTTCTGTATGATTTGAATGCTGTCGTTGTTGGCCCACGGAGCTTTAAATCGTACATCAATGGATGGAAGAAGGGGGTTTTCATCATTACCCAGAAAATCCACAAAATCGTTACCCAAAGCACTTTTCAATCGTCGAATGGCTTCCTCTTTGGTAATGTATTCGGTGGATTTTACGTAAGGTTTGGTGTCGAGCTGTTTTTGCAGGCGAATGATGGCAGCCTCTTTCACCCCGGGTTTAATGATAATCTCGAAGCCAATATTTTCTTTGATGTAATTGGAAAGGGTTCCGGCATGGATAACCAGCAATCCAAGAAAGCCCAATGTAAACAAAACCAGGGTAATACTAATTACCGAAGTGATATAGGCAGAATTAACTTTCCTTTTATAATATTTATCTTCCTGAACTTGCATTGTTGCGCTAAAGTAGAAAATTTCGGCCAAAGAAGGCATGGTGCCTCCATTTTGTTTTCGACTTGAAGGACAAATTTCTTAAAAAGTCTAAAGAAATTTGAAAAAAGCGGCCACTTTGAAGTGTGTTCATCTTTTTTGAATATTTTTGTGAAAGCATCAGAGTATTTATTTTAAATCATAAAAGAATGATAAAGCGAATTTTAAAGCCAATGCCCCGGCTTGTTTTAATTGTTTTGGTTGCCTCAATCAGTATGGGAGGCTTGAGTTCATGCAAAAGCAAGAAAAAATTGGCACGCGAAAAAGCCGCCGCTGCTTATGCCGCAAAAGTGAATCAGGCAAAAAAAGACCTTACAGCCATGTTGAATGGGTCAACCACATGGACATTGGATGAACAATCAAAACGACTCGAAACCATTCAATCGTACAACATTGATGATCCGGAAGTGAAAAGTCTTATCGAAAAAGTCTCTGCTAAAATTGCAGATGCCAAAACGCAGGCCGAACGAAAGGCCGAAGAGGAAAGGTTAAGGAAGGCGGAAGCTGCGAAAAAACAGGCCGAGATTGAACGTTATGCCAGCATTGATCGTAGTTTGCAAAATATTGCCAATGCCGCATCTTTTGATGAAGCCAATCGAAAAATCGAAGATGCGCTGCATTTGTTTGCTACCCCTGATATCCCTGTTCTCATTATTATCAGCCAGGCCGAAGGTTTTAATGATTATGACCGGCCCACCACCATCTCTAAGTTCTTAGAGTATTTGAAAGACCGAAAAAAGTATGCTTATCGCGTTGAATCGGTTAAAAGAGACAATACCGGAAAAATCAATGAATTAGAACTGATTAAAAAGTAGAAAGATGAAAAATATTGCCTATAGTTTTCTTTTTGTCCTGGCTTTGTTAATGGTTTCTCCTGCTTCGGCCCAGGAAAGTTTGAGTCCGCAACGTAAACAAGCCGTGGATAGCCTGGCTTTGGAAAAAGTACGCGACCTGAGTAAATACATCACCATTATTGGTAGTAAAGAAACCCCGTGGAGCGAAGCTAACCGGGTAATCGACCGGGCCCAGGAGCTGTTTATGCAAGGCTCTGAAATTGGGGTGTCTTCCCTCTATCGACCAAAAATTGCCTATTATAATGTACGGCAATATTTTGAGCGTTTGATGCGTCTTAACTATAATAAAGTTGAAATTGAGTGGTATAAGATTGACTATGTCAGCGATTTACAGCGGCAACCCGACGGAACCTATGTGGGGGTGATTACCATCTTCCAAAAGTTTAAAGGGTACGATAAAGAGGGGCGGCTGGTTTATGAAGATACCACCAAAAAAGACATCACCGTGTATGTAAAAAGAAAAGAAACCCAAATTGGCGGTCGACTTATCGGATTTTGGGATGTGCTTTTGGGAGACATTCGTGTAAAAGAAACCGGTAAATAGTTTGTGCTTGAGCTTTTATAAAATAAAAATGGTGTCTTTTTCACAACCGAAAAAGACGCCATTATTTATGGTTTAGGACCGTTATTTCTTGTTAAATAGATTCATGGTTCGATCGATTCCCACAGTTACAAAGCTTTTAATCATCTCAACGGCGGTATCAATGCGTGGAAGTATAACTTCAAGCTCAGATTTTGTCCAGTTCCCCAACACGTAATCTACCTGGAACCCCCGTGGAAAATCATTGCCTATTCCCACGCGCAAACGGGGAAATACCGAGGTGCCCAGTTTATCGATAATATCGGTTAAACCGTTGTGACCTGCATCGCCCCCCTGTTTCTTCATTCGTAAACTACCCGGAGGTAAGGCAATATCATCCAAGACGATTAAAATTTTATCGGATTTAATCTTTTCTTTTTCCATCCAATATTTTACGGCTTTCCCACTCAGGTTCATATAAGTAGTGGGCTTAATGACGACCAGGGTGCGCCCTTTGAACTTTACCCGGGCTACCCGGGCAAGGCGTTCTGTTTCAAATGTCCCATTTAAATGGGAAACCAAGGCGTCGGCAACCATAAATCCTACGTTGTGGCGGGTTTCCGCATATTCGGGGCCAATATTTCCCAAGCCGGCAATCAAATATTTCATAAAAAAAATTATGTACAAAAATAAAGGGATAAAGCGAACCGCTTTATCCCTTTTAGAAAAAATTATCAAAGACTTATGCTTCAGCTGATTCTTCAGTTGATTCTTCTTCCTCTTCTTCTTCGCCCTCGAGAGCAATTCCGCGTGCGGTTTTCACGTTGACAATAACGGCATTGGCAGGATCGAGAAATTGAAGTTTGTCGTTCATCACCTCTTTCACTTTGATGGATTTTCCCAAATCAAGTTTTGAAACATTCACAACAATGTGTTGAGGAATATCTTCAATGAGCCCGCGAACGCGTAATTTGCGCAATTTCAAAAGTAATTTACCCCCTTTGATAATACCGGGTGCTGTGCCTTGAAGCTCAACAGGAATGGCCAGTGTTACAGGTTTTCCGGGAGTTAACTCCAGAAAATCGGCATGTAAAACCTCATCGGTTACCGGATGGTACTGGATGTCCTGTAAGATGGTTTCATAGGTTTTGTCACCCAACTCAATTTTAATAATGTGTACTTCGGGAGTAAAGATGATTTCTTTGAAATCAATTTGGTTCAGAGTAAAATGTTTTTGCTCTTTGCCACCATAGATTACACAGGGTACCTTCCCCTGTTTGCGTTGTGCTTTAGCATCTTTTTTCCCTACGTTCTCGCGAAGAGAACCGCTCAATGATACTGTGTTCATAGTTTTATTTGTTATTGATTATTTAATACTACTCCCCAAATTAAAGAGGGAGCTAATGGATTCGTAATTTTCAACACGTTTTATGACCTCGGCAAATAAATGGGCTGTGGTAAGTGTTTTCACCTTATCACACTTTTCTTTCATGGGGATGGTATCGGTAACGATAACTTCTGTAAACGATGAATTGGCTATTTTTTCGTAAGCATCACCCGAGAAGATGGGGTGGGTGGCCATGGCGCGTACGCTGTTGGCTCCCTTTTCCATAATTAAATCGCCTGCTTTGGTGATGGTTCCTGCTGTGTCAATGATATCGTCAACCAAGATAACATCTTTACCTTTTACATCACCAATCAATTGCATTTTTTCAACCACGTTGGGTTTGGAGCGCTGTTTGTAACAGATGGCAAATCCGGTATTTAAGGATTTTGCATACGATGCGGCACGACGGGTGCCTCCGGTATCGGGCGAGGCCATCATTAAATTGTCCAGCTTCAAACTTTGAATATATGGATGAAAAATAACAGATGCATACAAGTGGTCAACCGGGACATCTAAAAATCCCTGTATTTGGTCAGCATGCAAATCAATGGTAATTAAACGGTTGATTCCGGTGGTGGTAAGTAAATTGGTCAGCATTTTCGATCCAATGGATACCCTGGGTTTGTCTTTCCTGTCTTGCCGGGCATAACCAAAATAAGGAATAACAGCCACAATTTTTCGCGCTGAAGCCCTTTTGGCTGCATCAATCATCATGAGAAGCTCAAGGATATTATCAGCCGGAGGTGTGGTCGATTGTACAATAAACACATCACGACCCCGGATATTCTCTTCGTACGAGGTTTGAAATTCACCATCTGAGAAACTGATGACTTCCGATTTTCCTAAAGTAGTTCCGTAAGCGTCTGCAATTTTTTCTGCAAGATACCGGGTATTCCGGCCTGAAAAAATACTGACATTATGCTTGCCCATGGTTTTGTTTTAACGGTAAAAAAGCGGTGCAAAGGTACAATAATAATCCTTTCAAAAAAACAAAATGTCTTTTTTGATGGTACAGGGTATAAAATTGTTTTTCAGTTGATTGCTCAACCAATACTTAAAAAGGATGATGCCTTTAATCTTGTTCGAGCGCTACTTTCAGGTACACCGGATTATGGTCGCTGTCTTGGAAGTTTAAGTCGATGGTTTTTACCCGTAATAATTTCACATTGGGAGAAAGAATAAAGTAATCGATGGTGGTGGTACCGTTTTCTCCTCTTACAAATGATTTGTTATTGTTTCGGTTGGAGGGTGCGGTGGGGTCGTAAGCCCAGTGCCAATCGGGAGGAAAGGTTTGGTCACTCATCCTTACTTTGGTGGGTACAAATCGGTCGCCGGCATAATGATCTGCGGGTCTGAAATTGGGCGGATTTGCATTCCAATCGCCACCGGCAATCACATAATTACCTTTGTTGTACTCTTGTAACATTTTATTTTTTAGAATATTCAATTCTTTAACCCGCATCAGGCTATCATAAACATAAGCCGAGTTGTGGGTGTTCATGATTACCAGGTCTTTTCCATTCGACAAGGGAAAACGGGTGAGGATAAAACACCGGTCGAGTAAAAATAGTTTGTTGGGCCATTGGGCAATCAACGGGTAACCATAGCGGACGGCTTCTTCAAATGGATAATCGGTAAAGGTCATTAATCCTCCCAGTACTCTGCCCATGGGTTCGTACACCGGCACCGGCACAAACGGACAGTCGTAATTTTTTGCAAACAGGGCATGACTTCCTTTTTTAGCTTTGCTGATGGCACTTACCTCGTCAAAATAATAACTGCGACGCGAATGTTTATCTACTTCCTGAATAAACCAAAAATCGATGGAATCGTGACTGGTGACAAAATGTTTAATTCCTTCGATATGTTTTTCAACCATTTTCTTTGTGCTGCGCACTTTTTTTCCTCCGTCATAAAAAAAGTCCATTTCAGCTCCCAGGCCGGCATACCCAATGTTCCATGTCATCAGGTTAAACGTGTCTTTGTCGATGGGTTCTATGATTGCGGGGTGGTCAGTAGGCATTAGGTTGATTACGGGGTCGGGACGATAATCGGTTAGACTAATGTAGGCCACAAATCCTACAAAAAGCAAGACGGCTATCAGAAGAATATAACCGATAACCTTAAAGAATTTTTTCATGATGGTGTTTTTTTATGATGGTTAATAAATTTATTTTTCAATCGGGTTTATGTTCAAAAGTAATATAAATTAATTTAACCAAGTGTTTGGTTGTGATAAAAATACAATAATTTAATGTTAATTAAATATTGAGGCGCGAAAAACGAGAGACTCGCGAAAAGATATGAAAGGCAATGGTTAAATGAGCCCTTTAAGTTTCATGGTGTTCATTACCATCGAAATCATTTCTTGTTGGTTGAATTTTGAAACATTTATTACAAGGTCGAAAAAGTCGTTGATGGGATGCCCTTGTGCAAATTGCGTGAGCAAAAGATTTCTTTTTCTGTCATTTTCCTGAATAAAAGCTTTAATCTCTTTTTCGGAGAATGTCTTCCGCTTGCTTAATTCTTTTATTCGCCAATCGAGTGGTGCAACCAATCGAATGTGCAGTCCTCCCGGTGTGTCGGCAGTGGTTATAGCCCCGGCACGTCCGACAATGATGGTGTTTCCCTGGCGGGCTTCATAACGAATAATTTCGGCAATGGTTTGTCTGATTTTTTTGTCGGTTTTATAATACCGCCATGACAACGCTTTCACAATATCGTCCATGGCATTTTCGCTCTTTATCAAAAATTCATGTTCCAGTTTGTTTTTGTCGAGGTGTAGCTGTTCGGCCGATTTTTCCAGAATTTCCTTGTTTACAAAACGCCAATGCAGCCCTTGTTTTCGGAGTTGTTTGGTGAGTTTTGATGCGAATAGGGTGGCATTACATCCTGTTTCACGCGAAATGGTAAGATACGGCCCGGTTGGCTTTTCCTCTTCTTTTGTTCCATAGTATCGTTGTGACAAATAGGATAGTAGATTGGATGACATGGCAGTAGTTTTTTTATTTTTACGTGCTTTCTTACCATTTTGTTTCCTGTCCAAAACTCTTTTTCTTCTCAGTTGTGGGATGAATGCAAAAAGTATTAATTTTAGTAAAGTTTCGCACTTGGTGATTTTATATATAAATTTGAAGCATAATATATTACATGTGCCAGAGTCTCTGTGGTTCTTTGTGGCTCCTTTGTGGTTCT
>CBETNY010000062.1:0-7656 GCA_965537275.1 uncultured bacterium
TTTTGAGTTGGGACGATCAATCGTTGGTCAGGTGGGTAGTTTAATTTCTAAAGTTCTGTACATAAAAAAAGGTTTGAACAAAGAATTCATTATCTTGGATGCCGGAATGACCGATTTAATCAGACCGGCATTATATGGTGCTCAGCATAAGATTCAGAACATCTCGAAACCCGAAGTTCAAATACGAAATTATAAGTATGATGTGGTGGGCCCTGTTTGCGAGTCGTCCGACAGTTTTGACGACAATGTGATGTTGCCTATCACCAAAAGGGGAGATTTGGTTGCCATACGAAGTACAGGTGCTTATGGCGAGGTGATGGTTTCGCGTTATACGCTCCGTGATAAGCCAAAGGCTGTTTATTCGGACGATTTGTTTCCGGAAAAGGTGGTGTAAAGGAAGTAGTAAAAATATAAAATAGCGATAAAACAGATGAAGTTTGTGATACGAATCAATCAATTGTTAGTTTTTCTTGTAGCATTAGTGATTTTTGGTTCCTGCTCCGAGACCAATGTGGACGCATTGGTTTCGGAGGTTTCAGGCAGGGTGGATTCGCTAAAACAGATCTATGCGCCTGATACCAGAATTGCACTTTGGAAAGTGGCGGTTAAGAAGCAAGATAATCAGGTGGTTGTATCCGGGGAGGTAGGCGTAAAGGGAGCCAAACCGGCTTTGATGCAGTTGAAATCCAAATTTCCAACGGCGAAGTTTTCTATTCGCGAATTGCCCGAATCCAATAGCGGTATGCCAAAATTTGCATTGATCAATAATTCGGTATCGGGCATTCGGAGAAAAACTACCCGGGCTTCCGAATTGTTGAGTCAGGCTTTGCTGGGAACCCCGTTGAAAGTTTATAAAAAACAAGGAGAATGGTATCTGATACAAACACCCAACCAATACCTGGGGTGGATTAACAAAGGCGATATTGTGCTGTTCAATTTGCCGGGGCTCAAAAAATACGAATCGGGTAAAAAGTTGATGTATAACCGTCAATACGGTTTTTCCTATCAAAAACCGGATAGTAAATCACAGGTGGTCAGCGATTTGGTCGTAGGATGTATCCTCCCTGTTAAAGGCGTACAAGGCCGGTTTTACCAGGTGCAATATCCCGATGGACGCAAGGCTTTTGTAAGCAGGGATGAGGCCGTCGATTTGAATACCGTTTTTCAAAATAAGCCTCAGGGAAAGGAATTGGTTAAAAGGGCTTTAAAGTTTAATGGAATTCCCTATTTGTGGGGTGGCCTTTCGTCAAAAGCCACCGACTGCAGCGGTTTTACTTCGACCCTGTATTATTTAAATGGAATCCTCTTGCAGCGTGATGCTTCACAGCAGGCCCGTTCCGGACTGGAAATCACTACGAAGTATGACTACAGACAACTTCAGCCGGGTGATTTGTTGTTTTTTGGACGCAAGGCCTCTGATAAGCTGCCTGAACGGGTCACCCATGTGGGAATGTATATCGGCCACGGAAGATTTATTCATTCTTCGGGCAGGGTGCACATCAGTAGCATGGACTCAACCAAACCCGATTTTGAAAAGAAATATGAAGACCTTTTTGTACGTGCGGTTCGCATCATCGGTCACGAAAACGGAAATACCATTCAAAGGCTTTCCGATAACCCTATGTATAAAATGATAAACCTGAAATAGTATGCGCATCAATAGAAGAAATTTTGCAAAAACATTAGGAGTTGCCTCATTGGGGGCATTGGTAGCACCCAAAATATCGCTGGGCGCTGCTCCGGCGCATATCAAATCGAGGGGCAGTAAAATGAAACTCACTTTTAAACCCTATCCATTGCAAATGCAGCATACCTTTACGGTAGCTGAGTATTCGCGTAACAGCACGCCTGATGTGCTTACACAAATCGAATATGATGGAGTGGTGGGGTATGGTGAAGCTTCCATGCCGCCCTATTTGGGTGAGTCGATAGAAACGGCTACCCGTTTTTTATCAAAAGTGAACCTTGATCAGTTTCCCGATCCTTTCCGTACCACGGATATTCTGGCTTACGTCGATTCCATTGCTTTGGGAAACCCGGCGGCAAAAGCTTCCATTGACATTGCTTTGCATGATTTGCAGGGTAAGTTGGTCAATCAACCGCTTTATAAATTATGGGGACTTAATCCTGAAAAGACGCCTTATACCGATTTTACCATTGGTATGGATACGCCCGAAGTGGTACGTGCCAAAACCCGTGAAGCAATGAAAATGAAAGAGCACCTGAAAATCCTTAAGGTGAAGTTGGGAAGAGGTCATGATGAGGAGATGATTCATGCGGTACGCGAGATAACCGATGTGCCTTTGTATGTTGACGTTAACCAGGGGTGGACCGACCGGAACAAGGCGTTGGATATGATTTATTGGCTCAAAGAAAAGGGTATTGTGATGGTGGAACAACCCATGCCTAAAAATCAAATTGATGATATGGCCTGGCTTACCCAAAACAGTCCGTTACCCACCATGGCGGATGAAGCTTTTCAACGGTTACCCGATATCGTGGATAAAATCCACGGGGTGTATTCGGGTATCAACATAAAATTAATGAAAAGTACCGGGCTTTTTGAAGCGCGAAAAATGATTACCGTGGCACGGGCCCTCAATATGAAGGTGATGATTGGTTGCATGACCGAAACTTCCTGTGGCGTTTCCGCGGTTTCACAGCTGGCACCCTTGGTCGATTGGGCCGATTTGGATGGAAATCTTTTGATTAAGAACGATCCTTTTGTCGGAATGCGTGTGGTAGAAGGAAAAGTGAAATTAAGTGATTTGCCGGGTATCGGCATAAAAATAAGAGAAAAATAAATTGTAAACATTAACTTTCAATTAAATATTAATCAAAAATGCTTAGCTTATGAAAAAATTGTACAGGTTCTTGTTTTTTTTAATGCTGTTTATTTCAGCTTCCCAGCTGATTTTTGCACAGGCACAAACTGTAACAGGTTTGGTAGCTGACGCAAATGGAGCCGGATTGCCGGGGGTAAATATTCGCATTAAAGGGACTACTAGTGGAACCACCTCCGATTTGAATGGAAAATTTGCCATTAAAGCCTCCCAGGGAGATGTTTTGGTGTTTTCATTTATTGGTTACGACACTAAAGAAGTGAAAGTTTCCGGCTCAACACTTAACGTTACTCTTCATGAAAGCGTAAGTAAACTTAACGAAGTTGTGGTTACTGCTTTCGGTATTAAGAAAGAAAAACGGGCTTTAAGTTATTCTGTCAGTCAGGTAAAACCGGCCGAGGTTGAAATGGTTGGTAAAACCGATGCCCTCGAAGCTTTGCAAGGCAGGGTGGCTGTAGTACAGATCAGTAAAACTTCAGGTTCGGCTGCCGGTGGTGTCGACATCCTGATTCGTGGACTCTCGTCGGTTGATCCCAGTCGAAACAATCAACCCTTGATTATTGTTGACGGATTGGCACTTGATAACGAAACTTTTACGGGTAATGTGTTGCCCAGTGCCGGCTCTAATGCCAGTGGAAGTTCCGAGCAGTTTGGTTTTACTAACCGTGCCGGTGACCTTAACCCTGACGATATCGCCAGTTTCAGCGCTGCCAATGGTGCCATCATTATTACCACAAAAAAAGGTAAATTAGGTGCTCCGAAAGTAAATTTGACAGTTTCAACCTCTTTTAGAAATGTGGTGAAAACACCTGAATTACAGAAAACTTTCCGCGAAGGAAACCGGACCACCAAAATACCCGGTGCTGTCATCGATCCAAGTCAACCCGACGGTTATCTGCATCCCGGATCATTTGCTTTTTATTCATGGGGTGTGCCATTTTCCGACGATTCGTTTACTATGCCTGATGGAACCATTATCGATTTATCGCACGATGCTTTCCACAGCCCTTACGAATTGTTTAGAACCGGCATTAACAAACAGATGAATTTTAATATTAGCGGTGCCAATGAGAAATTTGATTATTTCTTTTCCGCAAGTAGAAATAAAGATGAGGATGTTTTACCCAATACATATTACGACAAAAAAACCTTCCGTGTTAAAGCAGGTTATAAGATTTTGAAAAATTTATCGATTACTTCCTCGGTTGCCTTCACCAAAACTGATGGTTCAAGGGCAAACGGCGGCGATAAATCGGTATTCAGCTCATTGTCGTACTGGTCAGCTACCTACCCTATCAATGATTATCAATATCCGGATGGAACCGAGAAAAACTATTCGAACGGGATCATCGATAACCCCCGTTATATTCTCGAAAAATCAAACCTCCTGAACGATTTGAATCGCTGGGTTGGAAGTACAACGATCAATTATAAGCCTTTGGAATGGTTAAATTTGACCTATTCTGCACAAATTGATAACTATTCCGAACGTCGTAACCGTTTTGTTCCACCCGATTTGGATGTTGGATCACAGGTACATGGTTTTATTGTGAATGAGGCCATTAACTTCAGAGCACTTGAGTCAAACTTCCTGATTAATATGAACCATAACTGGACAAAAGATATTAATACGGATTTCACCGTTGGTAATCAGATTTCTGATACGCGCCGCGATTATCAGTATATCCGTGGTGAAGGTCTCAATGTGCCCGGAATTAATGATTTGAGTAATACCCTGAACACCTTTGCCGGTACCAGTTTAATTCGCCTGCGTAATGTGGGTGTGTTTGGTGATTTTAAATTGAGTTACCAGAATAAACTCTATTTGAATATTACAGGACGTAACGACTGGTTATCCACAATGCCGGCAAGCAACCGTTCGTTCTTCTACCCATCGGTTGGTTTGTCCTATATCTTTACAAAAGATTTCTTTACCGAAAGTGATATTTTCACCTTTGGTAAAATCAGAATTTCATGGGCACAAGTAGGGAAAGGTCCCGGTTTTGGACGTATCGGACACTATTTTATTCCTGAACCCAATTTCCCGTTTAACGGTGTGGGTGGCTTCCGCTCGAGCACCGCTTTAGGCGATATGGGCATTCAACCCGAAAGAGATAATAGTTTTGAAATAGGAACCAATTTGCACCTCTTTAAAAACCGTGTAAGGGTTGATTACACCTACTATACTACCAATATTACCAACCAGATTTTCAGGGTTGGTGCCTCTTATTCGTCGGGTTTATCCGGTGTTACCCGTAACGCGGGTACCTATAAAACCTGGGGTCATGAATTAATGATTTCCGGCGACATTATTAAGAAAAAGAATGTTCGTTGGGAAGCCATTCTCAATTGGTCGAAAAACGGTGGCAAAGTAACTGCCTTGCCTGAAGATTTGCAGGAAATTGTTTTCTTTGGTGACCGAATTACTGCAAAAGCCAAAGTGGGCGATGCCTTAGGAACTTTATACGGATGGGTATTTCAAACAGTTCCCAGTGGTGAACGTTATGTTGGCCCCGATGGGAAATGGGTGATTACCGGTTCGGATAATCAGGGGTTTTATTATACCGGAACCAACGAAATGGTAAAAGTAGGTAATGCTTTCCCCGATTTTATTACCTCCTTAGCCAATATTGTTAGTTGGAAAAATCTGACATTCGATTTTCTTGTAGAATGGAAAAACGGTGGCGATTTGTACGACAGAGGATTTAGAAATGCTTTGAGGAACGGTAACCTGAAAGAAACGGAATTCCGTGATCAAGAGCGTGTGTTAGAAGGTATGATGGATGATGGGAATGGCGGTTATGTGCCCAATACCACTCCATTGATGATTACCGCAAACAGTTACTACCGCGATTGGAATAATTATAATAATGCGGCGGAAGTATTGTTACAGGATGGATCGTGGGTGAAATTGAGAAACATCGGAATCACCTACACCTTTAAAGGCCGGTTTATCAAAAAAGCCCACCTTGATAAGTTATCAGTATTTGCCAGTGCGCACAACATCATCCTTTGGACTCCTTTTAAAGGGTTTGATCCTGAAGGAAACCAATTTAGTGCCGGAAGTAATATATATGGTTATACGGGTTTAACGGTTCCGTTAAGCCAAAGCTATTCATTTGGTGTTAAATTTGGATTTTAAAAGACTATTGCTATGAAAAATATATTTAAAACAATCGCCTTTGTCATGCTGATAGCCTTTACAACAGGCTGTAGCAAAGACTATTTTGATGTGAATACTCCTACCGGCTCGGTTTCGGAAAGCCAGCTTAGTATGAATGACCTGTTGGGACCTGTGATTTTCCATACTGTAAATGCCCAGTATTGGGCAGAAAGAAGTTTTGGTAATTATGACCAGAATTTCACCGGGAATGGTGGCTCTGCTGCCGGTGCTACTTCTATTGCCAGCACCTGGAGCCGGGTTTATCTCTATGCATTACCCAATTTAAAAGTAATCCGTGAGAAAGCTCAGGCCTTAAACGCCAAGCATTTCGATGCGGTGGCTCAGATTTTAACAGCTATTAATTTAGGAATCGCTACCGATAGCTGGGAAAATATACCCTATTCGGAAGCTTCACAATTGTCTGATAATTTGACACCTGCCTATGATACTCAGGAATCTATTTATCAGGCTATTTTTAGTCTGTTAGATGGTGCCATTGCTGAACTCGAAGGTCCTGATGCATCAGGTTTTAAACCTACTTCTACCTCCGATTTAATTTACCGGGGCGATTTGAATAAATGGTTGAAAGCTGCTTATACTTTGAAAGCCCGGTATAAATTGCACCTGATTAAGCGTAACGGAGCCGTTCAGGCTGCCACGGATGCTTTGGCCGCAATTGACAAAGGTTTTAGCTCCAATTCAGATGATTTTCAGATGTTTTACACCGAGAAAATCATTAACCCTTGGTATTCACGTGAAGTTTTGGCCAAACATACCGGGAACGATCATGACAACATCTGCTATCGTCTGGTGAGTTATATGGATGGAACTTCCTTCCCTTTTACCGGTGGTGTAGTGTCTATGGATCCCCGTTTGCCTGTTTTGGCTGAAACCAATGACGGAAGCAACGATTACCGGGGCTACCTGGCAGGTGGAAACGGTGTGACCGGTGATGGTGTTACGTCAGCCAATACCGATTTTCGTGAAGAGGGTTATTATACCAATGCGGCTGCTCCCATTGTGGTGATTTCGTATGCCGAAGCCTTGTTTATTAAAGCAGAAGCAGCTTTTCTGGCCAATGGTGGAACCACCACCAGTGCCGGTACTACCGCCGATGGCTATGATGCATATATCAATGGTATCAAAGCCAATATGAGTAAATTAGGTGTATCGTCAAGCGATTATGTCGCCGACCCCTCCATCGATGTGGGAGTTGCTAACCTGAAGCTGCAACACATTATGAAGGAAAAATACATCGCCAATTTCTTAAATCCTGAAACCTATGTCGATTTGAGGAGATATGATTTCTCAACCGATGTGTTTAAAGATTTGGCGCTGCCGGCCGATAATGACATTAGCGATTTCCCGGGTCAGTGGCTCGTGCGGGCACAATATCCTTCAACGGAAAAATTGCGTAATCCCGATAATGTCAATGCTAACCAAAAAGATCCTACAACCCCCGTTTGGTGGGAACAATAAATTTTCATGTGATTTGAACTGTAGTTTAAATGATTTGGTTTAAGTGGTAGAAAGGATGCTGCCGGAATTTTATTCAGGTGAAGCATCCTTTCTTTTTTTTACACGGGTGTGCCAACAAAAATCCCTCGATACGTCATTTTTGGATGCAGTCAACTCGCATCAAAATAGGAT
>CBETNY010000063.1:0-7625 GCA_965537275.1 uncultured bacterium
ACTTTACTGCCGGTCGCAATCCTTTTAGGATTATTAAGTATGACTTCGTGTACGCAACCAGACAGTAAAAAACAGGATACACCGACCTCATCGGTCTCTATCGATAAAAAAGTTGACCGGCTTGTGAGCCAAATGAGTCTGGATGAAAAAATAGGGCAAATGACGCAGGTTACTTTGGCGGCAGTAAGCAAAGGAAATGTTAAAAAACCGGACAGCCCACAGCAAATCGATACCACAAAATTAAAAGAAGCCCTTTTAAAATATAAGGTAGGGTCAATCTTAAATGTAACCCATCAGGCTTACAGCCGCAAACATTGGTATGATTTGCAAAAGCAAATTCAAGAAATGGCCTCGCGCAACCGGCTGAAAATTCCGGTGATTTATGGTATCGACCCTATCCATGGGGTTACTTATACCTTAGGAGCAACCCTTTTTCCGCAACAAATTGGATTAGCCGCCACGCGCAACCCCGATTTGGCTCGTAAAGCAGCATCCATTACCGCCTACGAGACACGTGCGTCTGCCATTCCATGGGCCTTTTCTCCGGTTTTAGGATTGGGCCGCCAACCCGCATGGCCCCGTTTGTATGAAACTTTTGGAGAAGATATTTATCTCGCCAAAACCATGGGAAAAGCCTTTATTGAAGGGTATGAAGGAAATGATATCTCAAACAAATATAAGGTAGCCTCTTGCATGAAACACTACCTGGGTTATAGCGTGCCCAAAAGCGGGAAAGACCGTTCTTTGGCCTGGATTCCCGAAGTTTATCTGCGCGAATATTTCTTACCCCCTTTTGCCGAAGCTGTCAAAGCCGGATCGCACACCCTCATGATTAATTCATCCATTGTAAATGGAATTCCGGTTCACGCCAACCATCATCTTTTAACGGATATCCTGCGAGATGAACTCCATTTTAAAGGCTTTACAGTAAGCGATTGGGAAGACATTAAAAACCTTTATTCAAAATATCACTATGCATCATCGGACAAAGAAGCTGTGAAATTAGCTGTCATGGCCGGCGTCGATATGAGCATGGTACCTTTCGACTACAGCTTTGCCATTTACTTAAAAGAATTGGTTGAAGAGGGAGAAGTGCCTCAATGGCGGATTGATGAAGCCGTAAAAAGGATTTTAAAAGTAAAATATGAATTAGGGCTTTTCGACCATCCTTTTTATCCCGCAAAAGATTATCCCGATTTCGGATCAGAAAAATTTAAAGCGGTCAATTTACAAGCCGCACGCGAATCGATCACCTTATTAAAGAATAAGAACGGAATATTACCCCTTCCCAAAAAACACGTAAAAGTACTGGTTACCGGATTTGCAGCCAACTCGATGGAGGCACTCAACGGAGGCTGGAGTTACACCTGGCAAGGCCACTCGACCGATCAATTTGCCCGGGATAAAAACACCATCCTTGAGGCCATCCAACAAAAAATCGGCAAAAACAAGGTTTTGTATGCCAAAGGAACCCTTTTCGACCAAACTTATAATGAACAAAAGGCATTGAAAATGGCCAAACAGGCCGACTACATTGTTCTTTGTCTCGGCGAGTTGGCTTATGCAGAAACCCCCGGCAATATCAACGATCTGTATTTGCCTGATAACCAGGCAATGTTTGCACTTGAATTGGCAAAAACAGGAAAGCCGGTTATTTTAGTCCTAACAGAAGGACGGCCCCGGCTGATCAGCAAATTTGCTGACAAAATGCATGGAATACTGATGGCATACCTGCCCGGAAACCAAGGAGGAAACGCCATCGCAGATGTTCTCTTTGGTGATGTAAACCCCTCGGGCAAACTTCCCATCACCTATCCAAAATATCCCAATTCGCTGGAAAACTATGACATCTCCTACGGTGAACAATTTCATGACACCTCCTCCTACGTTGAACATTTTTATAAGTTTTATCAACCCCAGTTTCCTTTCGGCTTTGGTTTGAGTTATACATCCTTTCAATACAGCAACCTTCAAATCAGTGCCGACACCATTACCGGCAACCAAAAGCTTACTGTTTCCATAGAGGTAAAAAACACAGGAGCAAGAGCAGGAAAAGAGACCGTACAGCTTTATGTTGGCGATGTTTATGCCAGCATGATTCCGGTAGTGAAACGTTTGAAGGCATTCAATAAAATAGATTTGAAACCAGGTGAGGCCAAGACAGTTCGCTTTACCATCGGTAAAAAGGATTTAACCTTTGTAAATGCCAATTTGAAAACCATCACCGAACCGGGAGAATTCAAAGTCACCATCGGACCGTTGAGTAAATCATTTTATTTAAAATAGAAATTTCAGTTATCCACTTAAATATTCATTAAATTATTATGACATGAAAACAAATTTTAACAAATTTCTCAGCTTGAGTACATTTGTTCAACGCCTGATGTTTTTGACCGGCATCTTTTTCTTTGGCCTGTCATTAGCCCTTTCGGCGCAACAAATGTATCAGTATTCCGGTACTGTGAAGGGGGCTGACGGACAACCTCTTCCCGGAGTAAACGTCATTGAAAAAGGAACCAGCAATGGAACCACCACCAACATGGACGGTGCTTTTGCCCTGCAATCGGAAAAAGCATCCACCGTTTTAAAGTTTTCAATGGTTGGATTCACCTCCGTTGAAGTAAACGCCACAGCCGGAACTCCGGTAACGGTAACCTTGAAAGAGAGTACCGTAGGGCTTAACGAAGTGGTGGTTGTAGGATATGGTGTACAGAAAAAAAGTCTGGTAACCGGTTCTATTTCGCAGGTAACGTCCAGTGACATCAAAGAAAGTCCCGCTTCGCGTGTTGATCAAGCCATTCAGGGTATGACTTCGGGCGTTACGGTAATGCCCACTTCAGGATCTCCCGGAGCAGCTACACAAATTAGAATCCGTGGGGTAAACTCCAACGGAAATTCCAACCCGTTGTTCATCGTTGACGGAATGAAAACCGGTGACATTAACAACATCGATCCCGGTGATATCAAGTCGGTAGAGGTGTTAAAAGATGCTGCTTCAGCAGCCATCTATGGTACCGAAGGAAGTAATGGTGTTGTATTGATTACCACCAAATCAGGAAAAGCCGGGAAATCTTCTATCTCTTACGATTTCCAATATGGTATCCAGAGTTCGCGTAGTGATATGAAACTCATGAATGCGGAAGAGTATGCCCAATGGCAACAAGAAGCCGGCGCCAGTATTCCCATTGTACAAGACGGAACAAACACCGATTGGTTGAGCGAAATTTTCGAATCAGCTCCCATGCAAAAACACCACCTGAGCTTTACAGGCGGTACGGAAAAAACACAGTACTTTCTTTCAACTTCCTATTTTGATCAAGACGGAATTGTGGGTGGATCAAAAGCCAATTACAACCGCTTAACCACCCGCCTCAATATCACCAGCAACTTGAAAAAATGGCTCGAAGTTGGAACCAACATGAGCTACAGTCACTCAAACCAACAATATATTGCTCAGGACAACGAATACAGAAGTATTGTAAACAGTGCATTGGGAATGGATCCATTAACCCCTGTTTATTATGACGGAACCCCTTCCAGGGTAACCGATCTCATCAACCAGGGTCACACCATCCTGCAAGATGCCAACGGCAATTATTATGGACTTGCAAAATATGTTACCGGTGAAATTGTCAACCCGGTTGCTTTCTTACAAACCTTTCATAATAAAATCAAACAAGACAAACTCTTGGGAACGTCTTATGTTACTTTAAAACCCATTAAAGGATTAAATATTACTTCCCGCATCGGTTTCGATTTGACCTACCAATCCAATCATGCATGGAATCCTCAATACTATTTCTCTCCTGAAAACCAAAATGGCATGACGACCATCGACGACAATATAAACAAATGGTCGCGCTGGTTGTGGGAAAATTTTGCATCCTATACAAAGACTATTGGAAGCCATCATTTCACCGCCTTGCTGGGGTATTCGGCTGAAGAATCCGAATCGCCTTGGTATTATTTACATTCAGGACCCATGATTGCCGAAGGTGACCAGTACGCTTACCACACCTATACCACTTCACGCGACTTTGATAAAGTGGGCGGTACCTATGCACGCCAAACCATGAACTCTATCTATTCGCGTGTTACTTACGCTTATATGGACAAATACCTGGTGGAAGCATCCTTACGTCGTGATGCCGCCAGTGTTTTCCCGAAAAACAATAAGTCGGCCTTATTCCCATCCGTTTCGTTGGGCTGGGTGATCAACAAAGAAGATTTCTTCAATGTAAAAGACATCAGTTACTTGAAACTTCGCGGAAGCTGGGGGCAAAATGGTAGCAAAGCCAACCTCCCCGGTAACGAAGATACCCAATTTTGGGTGTTCTCCGGTATTAAATATCCCGATGCTACCGACAATTTCCAGTCGGGTTCGAGAATCGACAAATTAACCAATCCCGATTTAAGATGGGAAAGAACCCAAATGCTCGACCTGGGTATCGATGCACGTTTCTTTAATGATCAGTTTTCATTTTCTGCCGATTATTATAACAAAACCACTAAAGACCTTATCGTTCAGGGAACAGGCCCTCTTTCGGTAGGAAATAACTATCCTTTTGTTAATGGTGGTGACGTATCCAACAAAGGTTTTGAATTTGACCTCGGATACAGAAATCATAACCATGCCATTAAATATTCAATTAACGCCAACTTTGCCACGGTAAAGAACGAAGTCACACATTTGGCAGTAAACGCACCCATTGCCGGTGCCAATGTACGTGGATACAACCTTACCTGGTTCGAAGAGGGGTATCCCATTTGGTATTTCAAAGGATACAAAACCAATGGCATCGACCCCACTACAGGCGATCCAAATGTTGTTGATGTAGATGGTGACGGCCAAATTACACCGGCCGACCAAACGATGATTGGCAATCCATTCCCCGACTTTACCTATGGAGCTACCATCACGCTTGACTATAAAGACTTCGACTTCAGAATGTTTTTGCAAGGCGTAAGTGGCAACGACATCTTTATGGGTTGGTTCCGAACCGATCGTCCTTACTCTAACAAACCCGAATTTATGTTTACCGACCGTTGGACTTCTTCCAACACCAATGCCAGTATGCCCGCTGCCAACAACACCAGTGATTTTGTTTACCGCAGCGACCTAATGGTAAAAGATGGTTCTTACATGAGGATAAAACAAATCCAAGTGGGTTATACCATGCCCAAAACCTGGTTTAAAAATGATATCCAAATGTTGCGTTTATTCGTATCATTGGATGATTACTTCACCTTTACAAAATATCCCGGACTCGATCCTGAAGCAGGAAGTTCCAACCCGGCCAGCCAGGGTGTTGACAGAGGACTTTATCCGATTTCCGGAAAAGTAATGTTTGGTTTATCTGTTAAATTCTAATCTAAAAAATTTAATCACTATGAAATATTTAAATTCTAAAATATTAATGATCGGCTTGCTGATTGTTATTTTTAGCTCCTGCAGCAAAAGTTTTCTGGAGGTAAAACCTGTAGGGAGACTTACCGGAGACGACTACCTGAAAACCAATGAACAGGTGAAATCAGCCCTGATTGGGGTGTATGCCACCATTCAATATAACTATTCAAACGGCGCTTGGTCCAGTGTGTTTTTTATGAAAAACCTCCCGGGCGACGACTGCTTATGTGGTTCCAGCGAAGGTGACCAGCCCGAATATCAACGTTTGGACGATTTTACCTTTACCGCTGACAACAAAAAAATTGAATCCATCTGGTCCAATTTTTATAAAACCATCAGCCAGTGCAACACTATTATCAACCAGGCCGCAACCGATACTCCTGAAGAAAAAGGAATGGTGGCAGAAGCAAAAGCCCTGCGTGCCATGACCTATTTCGACCTGGTAACCATCTTTGGCGGTGTTCCTTTGATGACCGTAAACCCGGCCGATCCTTCTCAGTATAATCAGCCCAGAGCTACTGCCGACGAAGTGTATGCACAGGTATTTAAAGATTTTACCGAAGCCATCCCCGATCTGCCTCTAAAGAGTCAGTATAGCGCTGCCGATAAATTCCGTATGTCAAAAGGTGCCGCACAAGCTTTTCTTGGAAAAGCCTATGTGTATCATAAAGACTACGCTAAAGCAGTTGCCCAACTCGATGCCGTTATCAACAGCGGCGAATATTCGCTGGAACCCGACTTTGCCAAAGTCTGGACCAAAGAATCCGAGTTTGGTCAGGAATCGTTGTTCGAAGTATCCTATACTGCTGTTGAATCTTACGACTGGGGGACCTTTCCCTGGGGCGGTGGAAACCAAAGCAACATCGAATGCCAGTTGCAAGGACCACGTGATGCCATCTTCGACGTTTCCAACAGCACCTTAAATGTGGTCAACGGATGGGGATTTAACAACCCATCGGCTAAAATCGGACACGCTTTCGAAGCCGCTCACGACTCCGTTAGAATGGCTGCCACCCTTATTTCTGCTGCAGATTTCGAAGCCACCGGAGGCGTCATCAAAGCGCCTACCTTCCACGATTACGAAGGATATATGCGTTTAAAATATGTAACCCGCGCTTCCGAATCGAGTACCTCCGGAGTACGTGAATTGAATTACACCACCAACTGGCGTTTAATGCGTTATGCTGATGTACTTCTGTTGGCTGCCGAAGCCCATCATTTTAACGGTGACGATACACAGGCCCTGGTTTATCTCAATCAAGTGCGTGCACGGGCAAAAATGGCCCCCATCGCTGCAGGAGATGATGTTTTTGCCGCAATCGTCCACGAACGCGAATTAGAATTGGCCTTTGAAGGTTCCCGTTTCTGGGATCTGGTTCGTTGGGGAATGGCAAATGACACCTTGAGCAGCCTTGGTTTTCAGGCAGGAAAACATGAACATTTTCCTATTCCGCAAAACGAAATCATTGCCAACGACGCCATTAGTCAAAGCGATCAAAACCCCGGTTATTAATCTCCGGTAAATGATAAATTATTTGGTTCGTAGGGCTGCTTGGAAAAATTCTCATGCGATTTCCAAGTGGCCCTTTTTTTTCATCATAAATACCATTCACATCCCAAAAACACCACAAACATCAATGCAACAACGGGAACTGCCCACATGCAAAGACCGGACAATTCCCTATATTTACCCCTTAAAATCATTGTTAATTTCAATCCGATAAAAAATGTCTAAAAAAGAGACCTACAACAAAAATCTGGTAGTCATCATTGCTGCCGTAGCCGCCACAGGCGGACTCTTATTTGGATTCGACACAGGGGTTATCTCCGGTGCCATTCCTTTTTTCCAACGCGATTTCCAACTCACCAACAGCATGGTCGAAAACATTACCACTGCCGGCCTGATTGGCGCCGTGATTGGGGCCATGTTCACCGGACGACTTTCCGACATCTTCGGACGTAAAAAAACCATTCTGGCAGCAGCCATTATATTCGTTTTTGGTGCCGCATGGTCAGGTTGGTCTCCCAACCCTCATATGCTCATTGCTGCCCGCCTGTTTATCGGCCTGGCCATTGGCGTTTCTTCCTTTTCGGTACCCTTGTACATTGCCGAAATTTCACCCACCAAAATGCGCGGACGGCTGGTTTCACTCTTCCAGCTTTTGATTACCATTGGTATTTTGGTCTCCTACCTCAGCGATTTGGCATTTGCCAACAA
>CBETNY010000064.1:0-7618 GCA_965537275.1 uncultured bacterium
GCCGCTTATACGTAGTAGGATAAAAAAGCACCCGCTTTTTGTTATGGTCCAGCGCGGCATCGTCCAGCAAAGCCTCCAGGTCGTTGTAAAAATAGGCCGCCTGTTCCTTATCCGGCAACACCGCAAGATGCTGCTGCTTACCCGCCTGCTCAAAAATAGCAGCCATCATCATCGCAGTCGCCGATCCCTGCATCCCTTTTAAATAGAGTGACTTTTCACCTCCCTGCAAATGCCGGTTTAACGCCTCAAATTGTGGATGTTCCTGAAAAAACGAAAGAAATTTAGTCTGCTTCACACGTCAAATTATGACTGCAAAGATATTGTTTTTTCAACGATTTGTGTGGCTCTCGCTTAGGGCGAGACCGGGCTGTCCGCTATAGTCCTGTCTGCAAAAGCGGTGTTCTGCCACGGCGGGCAAGGCGCTTCCTCCGGTCGCACTTGCCCACCTGCGCCACATCCGCTTTCACAGCCAGGCGCTGCCGCTACCATCCCTGCCACATCCAATACAACTACTTTACTAATGCAAATTTACTGGTACGAGCATCCACAATTTACTGGTGCGAGCGTCCGCAATTTACTGGTGCGAGCGTCCGCTCGTACCTACCTTACACTTCACCCCAAGCGTCCGCTCGTACCTCCTTATCTGGAAAACAATAAAAATAAGTCACCTTCAAAAATATAACAATCATATTTTCAACCACTTTTAAAACCCTTACCATAAAACATCCCGAATACACCCTCCACACGCACTTTCAATCTCCATAATTTACTAAATTTGGGTTTTTCAAAATATAAATCATGGACTATCAAATATTACAGACTGAAATTCAAGACGGAATCCTGCTTGTAACCATCAGCAGGCCCAAAGCCATGAACGCCCTCAACACCCGTTTCTTCAACGAAATGGACGATTTGATTGAGAAGGTTAGCAAAGACAGCAGTATAAAAGTCATGGTCATCACCGGTGAAGGCAAGGCCTTTGTGGCCGGTGCCGATATTGCCGAAATGGTGAACAAAAACAGGGAAGAAGGCAGTGCCTTTTCACGCCTCGGCCAAAATACTTTCCGCAGTCTCGAAAAACTGGACATTCCGGTTATTGCGGCAGTAAACGGCTTTGCCCTTGGCGGCGGCATGGAACTCACCATGGCCTGCGACATCCGCATTGCCAGTACCAAAGCCAAATTCGGCCAACCCGAAGTTAACCTGGGACTCATTCCCGGCTATGCCGGCACACAACGTTTGTCGCGCCTTACCAACCTCGGAACAGCCCTTTATTTGCTGATGACCGCTGACATGATAGGCGCTGATGATGCCTTGCGCATCGGATTGGTACAAAAAGTTTGCGAACCGGATACGCTTTTGGATGAAGTGATGAAAATTGCCAAAAACATTGCTTCCAAAGGCCCCCAAGCCATAAAAAAAGTAAAAGCCGTAGCTCGTCAGGGTTACGAAATGAGCTTAGATGAAGGAGCAGCCCTCGAAGCCAAAGCTTTTGGCTCACTCTTTGGCGACAACAGCGAAGGCCGCGAAGGAATGTCCGCCTTTTTAGAAAAAAGAAAACCGGAGTGGAAGTAAGGATAGCATTTAAAAAGAAAATTAAATAAATAAGAAAGTCAAAAGCCGGAAGCAAACAACACTTCAGTCTCCCGACTTCGGACTACGGACAATTAAAAAACAAATAAACATGACTTACGACGAAAGATTACAAAACGTTTCGGTATTGGGTGCAGCCGGCAAAATGGGAAGTGGTATTCTGCTGCTTACTGCCGTTGAAATGGCCGACCGCTCCCTTTTACCAGAAAACAAAGGCAAAACTTTTGTGCTCAATGCCATCGACGTTTCCGACGAAGGACTCGCCGGACTAATGAATTACCTGCGTGTTCAGGTAAGAAAACTGGCTGAGAAAAAAACGGTATGGCTCAGGCAAATGTATGCCGACCGTGAAGACCTCATCGAAAATTTTGACATCATTGACGAGTACATTTTTCACGTCCTGAACATCGTGCGACCGGTAACAGCTGTTGAAGCAGCTTATCGCTCCAACATTGTTTTTGAAGCAGTAAATGAAAACCGTGCGCTGAAAGTCAAATTGTTTACCCAGATTAAACAAAACAACCCGAACGACGTTTGGTTCTTCACCAACACTTCTTCGGTACCCATTCATCTGATTGACGAAGAAGCATCCCTCGACGGCAAAGTCATCGGTTTCCACTTCTACAATCCGCCTGCCGTGCAGAAATTGGTCGAACTCATCAAAACCGACCAAACCAAACCCGAAGTCGTTGAGTTTGCTTACGCATACGCCAAAAACCTGAAAAAAATCGTGGTTCCTTCCAACGATTTTGCCGGATTTATCGGCAACGGTCATTTTATGCGCGATGGACTTCATGGAATCAAGGAGGCCGAAAACCTGGCAAAAGAGAAAAACATTCCGCTGCACCAGGCCATTTATATGATCAACAAAGTCACACAGGAATATTTAATTCGCCCCATGGGTATTTTCCAGTTAATGGATTACGTCGGTATCGACGTGATGCAGTTTATCCTGAATGTGATGAATCCTTTTGTAAAAGACGAAGAACTTCACAGCGATTTGCTGGATAAGATGATGGAACAAGGCGTAAAAGGCGGCCAGTATTCAAGCGGTGCACAAAAAGACGGATTCCTGAAATACGAAAAAGGTAAACCGGTAGCCGTTTGGGATGTGGACAATAAAAAATATGTGACCTTCGATGAATTCCAGGCCGCTGCCGACAAATTGCTTGGCAATCTTCCTGATTCGGCCGTTGCATGGAAAGCCACTTTACGCATGAAAAACAAAGAGGAAGTCTTCACCAAATTTTATGCTGATTTGAAGAAGCTCGATACACTGGGGGCCTCCATTGCCCTGCGCTACGGAAAGCGGTCAAAAGCCATTGGCGAAAAATTAGTATCCGACAAAGTGGCCCACAACGCCGACGATGTCAACACGGTAATGCTCACCGGTTTCTTCCATGCTTATGGTCCCATCAACAACTATTTCGATTAAAAAAATTGCATCATGAAAAAATTAAGAAGAAAAGTATATATGACTGCCGGTTACAACACCATTTCATTGGGAACCGGCCGCAAGGAGTTTAACCCGCGTAAACCCCGTCCGGGTATCGAACATTACATCAAAGAAGCCGGCCAGGGCGTGTTAAAACAGATCGGTGGCGCCAAAAATGTGGATGAATCGGTAATCGGCAACTTTATGGCCGGACGTTTCAACAAACAGGGCCATGTAGATGGATTTATCCCTATGATTGACAAAGGCTTAAGCATGAAACCGGCTGTTCGCGTAGAAGGAGCCTGTGCCTCCGGAGGGCTTTCGCTGGTAACCGGTATCCGCCAAGTGTTGGCCGAAACTTCAGAAGTTGTTCTGTCTTTAGGTTTTGAAGTGCAAAATACGGTAAAAGCCATTTATGGAGCTGATATCCTGGCTTTGGCAGGATGGTTCCAAAAACGCAAAAAAGGACATGCTTACTTTTTCCCGGGACAGTTCAGCGACCGTGCCGGTGCTTACTACGAAAAATACGGTTATGAACGCAGCCGTAAAGGGATGGCCCGCTGGTATGCCAATGCCATCGAAAACGCACGCCTCGACCCCACAGCCCAGGAATATCACAACACCAATCCCGATCCTTACGGCACAGCCCTTAAAATGCAACCCAACGGTAAATTCTTTGTGGATCACCTCACCGTGCTCGACTGCTCCAAAGTGTCAGATGCTGCTTCGGGAATTACCATTTGTTCTGAAGAGGGACTTGAACGCATTGGGATCGACAAAAAAGATGCTGTTGAAGTAATTGGTTTTGGCCATGCCGTGCGCGATATCACTTCCGACCCGACCGATTTAACCGAATTGGAAACCATTAAATTTGCTGCCCATCAGGCATTGGAAAATGCAGGGATCACCATCGACCAGGTGGGAACCGTTGAAACACATGACTGTTTTTCCATTGCCGGAATCCTTGCAGTGGAAGCCCTCGGATTGGCAGCCAAAGGCGAAGGAGCTGATTACGTAGCCGCAGGAAAAACCGGACGGAACGGCGAAATGCCCTTCAATACCACCGGTGGCCTGATTGGCTGGGGACACCCCACGGGCGGCACCGGTGTGCACCAGGCGGTGACCATTTGGCAACAGCTAACCGGAAAAGCCGGTGATGCGCAAATCAAAATTTCTGATGACCGTCCTTACGGACTCACCATTAACATGGGTGGCGACGATGTAACGGTCACTTCCATCGTTTTTAAAAGAGGAGAATAACCTTTTTAACCCTTATCAAAAAAAAGCTGTCTCAAAACCTGAGGCGGCTTTTTTTATTCAAGACTTTTTAATGCGTCGGAAACACTTTTTACAGGAAGCTTGCACACTTTGTTTTCACAAACATAAATCAAACTCTCTCCTGCAATAAAACGGTTTTGTAACAAAGGCATGGACGATTCCTTTGTGCTACCGGCCAGTATCTCTGTTAAATAATGTGCACTTAAAGCTTTCCGCATAGCCGGAGCCTCCGCACCCGTAATCACCACCTCTTTGGCAGGATACAAATGCCGGTTGAGCAAAAAAGCCCAATTTGAGAAATAGGGCAACTGCTTCAGCAAAAGGGGATACACTTTCCGGAGCATCTCCTCTGACAAACGGCTGTAATCGTCCGACTCGAAATAGACACCCAACTGATATAAAACCCTTGCCATGCTACTATTGGAAGCCGGAATCACATTGTCGTTAATCTCCTGTTTTTTAATTAATAAAGGCCCCTCTCCCTTAGCCGCATAATTAAACATCCCGCTGTGAGAATCATAAAAATGGGAAAGGGAATAATCGGTGAGTTGTTTGGCAAATTCCAAATGGGAAGCATTAAAATCTGCCCGGTATAAATCGATAAAAGCTTGCGCTGTGAGAGCAAAATCATCTAAAAAAGCAGGAATAAACTCCGTATCATTTTTCTTTGCCCTCACCAAATGGCCATCACCGTTTAATCGATGAAGCTGTATAAAAGAGGCGGTCTTTTGTGCCAGGTCGAGAAATTGCTCATCGCCAAAAGCTTCATAAGCCGCACACAATCCCGAAATAGCCAAGGCATTCCACGAAGTAATCACCTTTGTATCGGTCATGGGCCGCTGACGGTGACTCCGGTATTCAAACAGCTTTTCGCGTGACGATGCCAGTGATTTCACAGCTTCTTCCACCGGAATACCCATCGCCGCAGCCACCTCTTTTAGCGGTTTCTGAACAAACAGTACATTTTTTCCCTCTTCCCAATTTCCCTTTTCTGTAATGGAATAAAAGGCTTCAAACAAAGGAGCCTCTTTCGCCAACACTTGATCAATTTCAGCTTTCGAAAAGACATAAAAACGGCCCTCTTCCCCTTCACTGTCTGCATCAATCGAAGCATAAAACCCTCCCGTTGGCGCCTGTAGTTCGCGCCGCATAAAGTCTACAGTGGCGTATACCACCTCTTTGTAAAGTGGCCGACGGGTTAGCTGGTATGCCTGTGAATAAACCGAAAGCAGCTGAGCATTGTCGTAGAGCATTTTTTCAAAATGAGGAACTTTCCACTGACTATCGGTGGAATATCGCGCAAAACCGCCTCCCAATGGGTCGTAAATGCCCCCGTTGGCCATCCGGTCAAGACTAAGCTTGAGATATTTTAACAAACCCGCATCTTTGGTGTGATGGTAACGATTCAACAAAAAGATATAATTGGAAGGCATTGGAAATTTGGGAGCTCCCTGGCTGCCACCCCACCTGCGATCAAAGCGATTGGACCAATCATCAACGGCACGATCCAAATCACCGCTTGAAAATACAGAATCTTCCACCGGCAGGGCAATGACATTCGACCGGGTCATCCCTTCAGTCAACTGCCGGGCCTGACTTACCAATTTCTCCGGCTCTTCTGTATACATGGTCGCCAACTGTTTCAATACCGACATCCATTGCTGCCTGTTAAAATAGGTTCCGCCCCACACAGGACGTCCATCGGGCAACGCAAAACAATTGAGGGGCCATCCGCCGTGCCCGCTTAACAATTGAACCGCATCCATGTATTGATGATCCACATCAGGACGCTGCTCACGATCCACTTTAATACACACAAAGTGTTCATTCATATAGTTGGCCACCACTTCATTTTCAAAACTTTCGTGCTCCATCACATGACACCAATGACAAGCGGCATAACCAATACTCACCAACACAAGTTTATTCTCCTTTTTGGCCTTTTCAAAAGCCTCCACACCCCACGGATACCAATCCACCGGATTATGGGCATGTTGTAATAAATAGGGACTCGTTTCATAAATCAAACGGTTGGTATGTGGATATTCGACAGTCTTCATGGTGAATTTTTTTAAGGTGGAAACCTTTTTCTGCTGACCCCGGCAAGCCGTCATGCCAATAAAAAGAAGCAGCAGAAAAAGTCCTTTAACAAAATTGTTAAAAGCAATATGGCTTTTCATTCAACAAAAGTAATTGAAATAGCAAAGGGGATTTACCTGCCTTTTTATTTTATGAAACCTGTACGTCATCGCAAATAACGTGCGTAGGCTTATTTGTTGGTGTGAGACCGAAGATCCGTTGATTTTACTTTATACTTTTGGAAAAGAATAAAAAAACAATGAAAAAGCCTGTAAACTCATCGCTTACAGGCTTCATTGAGGTACCGAGCGGATTCGAACCGCTGTATAAGGTTTTGCAGACCTCCGCCTAGCCACTCGGCCACGGTACCTTGATTTTCAGGAGTGCAAAAATAAGGATTTTTTTAATCTCCAATCAAACTTTTTCGGCAATTTCTTTTGGATCGGTCAAAACAGCCAATTCGTTTAAACAATTCGGACACAGACAAGTTTCATACTTCCGGTCGATAAATGCACGAACGGTTTCAGAAACAGACACCGAAAAACACCAGCATTTACCCGATTTGCTGCATGTAAACTCAGCACCACAGCGGGGACAAATTTCAGGCTCAATAAGGTTTTTTCTTTCGATCATTTTTTATCCTTCCAGTTCTACACTCACAAAATCCATTTTACCCCCCAGTGGCGGATTCAGTTTTCTGATTTTTAAACGCACGTGTTCAACTTGCGGAAATTCTTTTTTAATCCGGTTAATGATGCGCCTGCCCAAATGTTCCAACAATTTCGATTTGGTTTCCATCTCGCGCTTTACCACCTGAAATACCGACTGATAATTTACGGTATCGCTCAAATTGTCGGTCTGTTCCGCCTTGGTGGTATCCACTTCCAAAAACACATCACAACGGAATTTGGTACCAATCACCTGCTCCTCTTTAAAGCAGCCGTGATAAGCAAAAAACTCCATTCCTTCTATTGATATTATTGACATCGAATCTATTTTATATTTAAAAGCCATTTCCAGGCAGAAATCACCATTTTAAATGGATATTAATGCTTGAATATATCCAAACTAATTGGAACTTAACTTTCCTTTCTGCCCAATTCGTGCAAACCGATTTCCAAACGCCGTAAAGTTTCTTCCTGCCCCAGCAATGCCACAATATCAAACAAATGCGGGCCTTTTAAAGCGCCCACAATGACCAACCGGAATGCATTCAGCACAGCACCCATGCCA
>CBETNY010000065.1:0-7556 GCA_965537275.1 uncultured bacterium
AGCTGAGTTGAAAGTTGGTGATGTTTATTTTACCCAAACTGTCTGTAACCCATTTGAAATCGGGATGTTGCGGGGTTCCATTGTTATGATAATAAGTGAGTGTTCCCCCTTTTTGGCCAATGATGAGGTCATCTAAGTGATCTTTATCCAAATCGAACAAAACAGGGGCACTAAATCCGGTGGTTTGGATATTCAAATAGTTGCTGTCGGCAAGTACAAATTGATTCGCCCCAATATTGCGCATAAAAATGAGGTTGCCTTTGGCATTCCCTATCAAAAGATCAGTGGTGCCGTCACCATTCAAATCTCCAAAGGCGGGATACAGGGCAAGGTAATGATACTGCGCCATTTGTGCAAAGTTGGAATCAACAAGGGTGAATTGCGGTTGCTGTTGTGTTCCCGTATTTTTGTAATAACACAGTCGTGATTCGTAGACCGAATGCAAAATAAAGTGGTCGTAATAGGAAGATTGATAAAAACCATAATTTCCCAATATGAAATCGGTTTTTCCATCTTTATCCCAATCGATAAAAACCGGATAAGCACCGGATCCTGCATCAATCATTTGATCCTGGAGGAAATTTTTTGATTGAAGCCTGAATTTGGGAAGGTTGTTTTTGCCCTCGTTCAGATAAAGCCAAACCGAATGTTTATTTTGAGAAACATATAGCCCGGGGTCGAAGGGAGATACCAGCAAGTCCTTTACGCCATCATTGTTTACATCGATGTAAGCGGCTGCAGGCATGGAATAGAGCCGCACCACGTCATTGCTGTCGGGAAACAAAGTGTCGAAAGAGGTGATGTGGGCGGTTTGCCGTGTGCCGCCATTGTACAGGGCAAAAAGACCGGGATAATCCACATCGCCAAGCAAAAGGTCCTGGATGCTGTCGGCGTTTAAATCCAGCATCAGAAAGGTGGATCCGGTATGACGTTTTTTTTGCGTGATTTGTGGGGATAATGGGCTGTTTTTATAACTGTTGCTCACACAACTGTCAAGATACAGTGAGTTTGATTCATCGCTTTCGGCAAAATGTCCCCAGCAGTATTCTGTTTTCTGAAAATCCAGTGAATCGGGTGTACCATAATCATCCATTGACCTGTTTTTGTGCAACTCCACAAAGGAACCCAATCCCCAAAAGGAGAGAATGTCTAAATCACCATCTCCGTCTAAATCCACCATTCCCGGGTAATCGGCATAAGTAACATACAGGTTGACCCGACCTCCGTTGGTCAGGGAGGTTAAATAGGGATAAACCATCTGTTTAAAACCAGGCGTGGAGCCGTTGGTGACGTTTTTATACACCAATATTCCCGCCCAGCCCGGCGAATAAGTGAAAAGGTCGGTTTTCCCGTCGTGATCGTAATCCCGAAACTTTACCCACGAATAGATGGGTGGAAAATATTGGGCGTATTCGGCAGCATAGGTGTATTGTATCTTTCCCGCTTCTCCTTTATTTAGAAAGCACATCAAACGGTTGCCCTGACGGTCGAAAGCAACCAAATCGTTCACCCCGTCACCATTTAAATCAATGCTTCCAAACTGGATGGAATTCATGCCGCCTGCCCAGGGCATGGCCATGGTTTTACCGGATTGGTCCAAAACTTCCGGGGATGTTTGTGACCATCCCGTAAGGAAGGGTAAAATAAATAAGAATACGAGAACCTGTCTTTTCATGTGTGTGCTTTGATGCAAAGCTAAAACATTGTTGTCAATATCTCCAAAAGATTGACGGATTTTTGATAAGTGATTGTTTGAAAGTAGTATGCTTATTTAGAATGATGCAAAATTATTTTCCTGATTTCAGGTAGTATTGAAAATGAATTGGTACATTTGCAAAGAATTAAAACAAAAAATAAAATGAATTTTGATATCATAGTTTTGGGAAGTGGTCCGGGTGGATATGTTGCTGCCATTCGCGCTTCGCAACTTGGAAAAAAAGTAGCCGTTGTTGAAAAGGCAGAAATAGGGGGTATTTGTCTAAATTGGGGATGTATTCCTACAAAGGCATTGATGAAAAGTGCTCAGGTATTTAATTATGCCAGGCACGCTGCTGACTATGGAGTTTCTATCCAGGGAGATGTTCAACCTGATTTTCCGGCCATGGTAAAACGGAGCCGTGATGTGGCTGACGGTATGAGCAAAGGGGTTCAGTATCTGTTTAAGAAAAATAAGATTGAGGTCATTTCCGGTTTTGGAAAGGTAAAACCCGGTAAGAAGGTGGAAGTGACCGATGCCAAAGGTAAGGTGACTACCTATGAAGCGGAAAATATTATTATTGCTACCGGAGCACGTTCGCGTGAACTGCCCAACCTGCCTCAGGATGGAAAAAAAATTATTGGATACCGTCAGGCACTTACCCTCGAAAAATTACCAAAAAGTATGGTGGTCGTGGGTTCGGGAGCCATTGGATCGGAGTTTGCCTATTTCTATAACAGCCTCGGGGTTGAGGTAACGCTGGTGGAATTTCTGCCCAATGTGGTACCCCTTGAAGATGAAGAGGTGTCTAAACAATTGGCCCGTTCATTCAAAAAGGCCAAAATGAAAGTGATGCTGGATGCTTCGGTTGAATCGGTAGATACCAAGGGGAAAACCTGTAAAGTGAGTATAAAGACTAAAAAAGGAATGGTGAATGTTGAAGCTGACGTGGTTTTGTCGGCGGTAGGTATTTCAACCAACCTTGAAGGAATAGGTCTTGAAGAGGTGGGCATTGAAACCGATAAAGGAAAAGTGGTGGTCGATGATTTTTACAAAACGAATGTTCCGGGTTATTATGCCATTGGAGATATTGTTCATGGACCGGCGCTGGCGCATACAGCCTCACACGAAGCCATTACCTGTGTTGAAAAAATTGCCGGTATGGAGGTAGCTCCCATCGATTATGGAAATATTCCGGCCTGTACTTATACCAGTCCTGAAGTGGCCAGCGTGGGGATGACCGAAAAAGCGGCCAAAGAGGCAGGCTATGAAATTAAAGTGGGAAAATTCCCCTTTACAGCCTCAGGAAAGGCCAGCGCTGCCGGTAAAAAAGAGGGTTTTGTAAAGGTGATTTTTGATGCAAAATACGGAGAGTGGCTGGGTTGTCATATGATTGGTGAAAATGTTACCGAAATGATTGCCGAAGTGGTGGTGGCCCGTAAACTGGAAACTACCGGTCATGAAATCATTAAATCGGTTCACCCGCATCCTACCATGTCCGAAGCAATTATGGAAGCTGTGGCCGATGCGTATGATGAAGTGATTCATCTGTAATACCAAGACAATAAACGATTACAATTTTTGTACTGATTAAAAAAAGGTTCATCAAAGGGAATTTATTTTCCGTTGATGAACCTTTTTGATTTTTGGGAGTTCTGATAATCGGATCCTTGTCGCGATGGATGCCTTACCGAAAGTTAATGCTTTATTTTAAAATCATACTTCCCCGGTTCATAAACTTGAAAGCCATCTCAAAATAGATCATGGATAAAAACAGCGAAGTCGCAAATACCCGGTTTAACACCTTACACTTCAATTTGCAATCCATCCCAAGCTAAATGAATAAACCCGGGCAGTTCTTTTTGAACCTCCTCATGAAAGCCCATCATGTGACTGATGTGAGTGATAAAGCCTTGTTCGGGCCGTAGGAATTCCAGGATTTCAACGGCTTGTTTCAGGTTAAAGTGTGAAGGGTGCTCTTTCTTTCGTAAAGCATTGAGCACGATTACCTTGCTGCCTGCCATCCGGGCCAGGGTTTCGCCCGGAATGTAATTGGTGTCGGTTAAATAGGAAAAATCGCCAACCCGGTAACCCAATACTTCCATTTTCATGTGCAAGGCAGGTAATGGAGTGAATTTCAACGGACCCACCTGAAAACTTTCATGTCCAAGCGGGTGAAGACTAAATTCGGGCACGCCACGGTACCGGTTTTCACCAAAGGCATAGGCAAACTCGCGTTGAATGGCTTCCAGATCACGTGGCAATCCATAGACATCCATCGCCTTTTTATATAGATAATTAAACGAACGCACATCATCCAAACCGGCAATATGATCTTTGTGGCAGTGAGTGATTAAAATGGCATCCAGTTTTTTAATCTCTTCGCGCAACATTTGATAGCGAAAATCGGGACCGGCATCAATATTCACGTGAAAATTATCCTGTTCAATGTGAATAGATGACCTGAGTCGATGATCTTTTTTCTGCCCATGTTGACATACATCACATGGACAGGCGATTACGGGTACGCCTTGGGAGGTTCCGGTTCCGAGAAATGTAATTTTCATTTTGTGCCACTCATTTTGAGGCAAAGTTAATTTTATTTTGCCCCTGTAAAAGAAATCTTGCTAACTTTACCCTCCTTTAAATTGAACATGGAGCAAAAAAATACGAATGCCGGTCTGGGGCACGAAATTTCAGGAGATGAACCTCTTATATCCATGCAGCAGGAAGCGTTAAACAGACAGCCTAAAAGGCTGTGTATGTTTTTCTGTGCTGAAGATAAAGCGGGATTAGAGCGCATTGACCATTTTATAAATCAAGTGGATAAATCGGAGGTGCGGCTCAGTGTGGTGATTGATTTTCCGGGTAAAAAATTTCCCGAAGGTTATGATTTTCCCGATTTCTACTGGTTGGGAAACAAAGATTTTAACCTTTTGGGAAAGAAAAAACCGGCACTTCTTCAATGGTTGGCGAACCGGAAATTCGATTTATTGATTAGTTTTGTGAAGTCCGAAAGAAAAAGGTGTCGAAAATTGATTGAAGCCGTACAGGCCGAATTGAAAACAGGACCTGTCGTATCCTCTGATACACAGCTTGTGGACGTGAGTATCGCCTGGGAGAATGGGCAAATGGATTATGGCAGGTATTACGAACAAATTGAATATTACCTCGAACAACTTAAAATCAAAATAAACCGATGACAAAAAAATTTACGTTTACGGGTACAGGGGTGGCTGTCGTGACGCCATTTCATAACTTTGGAACCATTGACTTTGGAAGCCTTGAGAAATTAATGCATCATCTTTTGAATGGCGGCGTTGATTTTATCGTAGCAATGGGGACCACTGCGGAAGCGGCTACCCTGACTCAGGATGAAAAAGTGGCAGTAACGAATTTTATTCTTGAAACCATTGATGGACGTGTGCCTCTGGTACTTGGCATGGGTGGCAATAGTACCCAGGCGGTAGTCAGTCAGATAAAAAAAACGGATTTCTCCGGAATTGATGCCATCCTTTCGGTGGCTCCCTATTATAATAAACCCAATCAAAAGGGTTTGTATTATCATTTTAAATCGGTGGCAGCAGCCAGTCCGGTTCCGGTTATTTTGTATAACGTACCCGGGCGAACGGCTAGCAACCTTACGGCTGAAACCTGTTTGAGGCTGGCCAACGATTTTGAAAATATTGTGGCTGTAAAAGAAGCTTCGGGAAATTTTACCCAGGTGATGCAGATTTTAAGAGATCGTCCCGAAGGTTTTTTTGTTTTTTCAGGCGATGATGCCCTTACTTTCCCGCTCATGGCTTTGGGTGCTGATGGGGTAATCTCAGTGATAGCAAACGGTTTTCCCAGGGATTTTTCCAAAATGGTGTCACTGATGAAAAGTGGCCATTTCAATGAAGCACGTCAGATCCATTATGCTTTATTGCCCATTATGAACAAGTTGTTTGAAGATGGAAATCCTGCCGGGATCAAAGCCGCTCTCGAAATAAAAGGTCTGATAAAGAATCATTTACGTTTGCCCATGGTAAAAGCCAATCGCTCGGTGTATCTGGCACTGGCGAAATTAATTGAGGAATACACCTCGTCTCATTCGTAATTGCTGAGAAATATTATCCCATGAAGAAGTCTGTCCTATTGGTCTTTTTGATAGCCTTGCAGGCCATGATGCCTCTTCAAGCCCAGGAGGATTATCGGCATTCTGCGCAGCAGATTCTTCATGACAGGGGAGAGGTGTATTTTAGTTTTGAGTTACCCGATGAGGGAGCGTCGAAAAAACTTCTTGACATCCTGGGCAAGTCGATTTCCATCGATCGGGTGGACAATCGGAAAGTATATGCTTATGCCAATCAAAAAGGCTGGCGTGATTTTTTAACCCATTCGCTTTCGTTCACTATTCTTGACGCTCCGTCCATGTTGCTGTCACCTTCCCGGCTCAATCGAATAGGAGAAAAAAAATCAGGATCGTGGGATTATTATCCTTCTTACGATGAATATTTAAGCGACATGCAAGGTTTCCAGGATCATTATCCGCAACTTTGCGAGCTGGTGAATATTGGAAAAACCACCGAAGGCAGGGATTTGTTGTTCATTCATTTTAAACCTTCCGACAGTCTTGTGTCGAAACCGCAGGTGATGTACACCGCCACCATGCACGGTGACGAAACCTTGCCCTATGTTTTAATGTTGGAGCTCATTGATGATCTTTTGAAAAATTATCCGCATGATCCAAAGGTTGGCCTGTTGTTGGATAGTTTGGATATTTGGATTAACCCCTTGGCCAATCCCGACGGAACTTATGCAAGTGGAAATGCCTCGGTGAGTGGTGCGCACCGATTCAATGCAAATGGTGTTGATTTGAATCGTAACTTTCCCGATCCCGATCAGGGTAATCATCCCGATGGAAACGCTTGGCAGCCTGAGACGAAGGCTTTTATGGACTTTTCTGCGAATCATCATTTTGTGTTATCGGTCAATATGCATACCGGCAACGAAGTAGCCAATTATCCTTGGGATACCTGGTCGCGACGACATGCCGATGATGGGTGGTGGCAAAAGGTATGTCGCCAATATGCCGATACGGTTCAGTTTTATTCGACGGATGCTCATTATTTCACTGATTTAAATAATGGAATTACAAATGGTTACGATTGGTATCGTGTGGCCGGTGGGCGACAAGATTATATGAATTATTTTGACCATTGTCGCGAGTTCACCTTGGAAATGTCTAAGGTAAAGATGCCTGCCGCTGATTTAATTCCTGATTTTTGGGCATGGAACCATCGTGCTTTGCTCGATTATATGGCTCAAGCCCTTACGGGAATACATGGATTGGTAATCGATTCCTTAAGTCGGGAACCCGTGGCTGCAAAAATTTTTGTGATAGACCATGATACGGATCATTCGGAGGTTTATTCGGCACTTCCTCACGGCGATTTTTACCGGTTTTTAATGCCCGGAACGTATAGTTTGTTGGTTTCCCGCGAAGGTTATCAATCCAAACGCATTGACCATGTGGAGGTGAAAGCAGGTAAAAAGACTTCCCTTAAAATTGCCTTAACTCCTTTGAAAACAGGCATTGGCAAGCAACAGTATCCATTGCTGAAAATTTATCCCAATCCGGCCCGCGAATACATCCGTTGTTCGTTTCCGGGGTCGATAAACGCCTGGGAGATTGTAGATGTTAACCATAGAAAAATAGTAAGCGGTGAACGGCTTCCCAAAAGAATAGGAGTGAGTAAATGGCCGGCCGGATGGTATTTTTTAAGGATACAATCAAACCAGCATTGGCATTCCCAATCCTTTTCGGTTCGATAAATCTAAAAAAGGTTAATGGGCGTATTGAAGCCAATGCGAAAAC